>JBJKRD010000280.1:0-11570 GCA_046704925.1 Opitutaceae bacterium
CATGCGGATGACGTGTTCCCAGTACGCCCCGACCTCCGGCAGGCCAAAATGCTCGCAGAGATACACGAGGTTCAGGATGTCCTTCTGGAAACACGAGCCGCCGAAGCCGACTGACGCTTTCAAGAATCGCGGGCCGATGCGACTGTCGCGACCGATCACGTGTGCCACCTCGTCGACGTCGGCTCCGGTGGCTTCGCAAACGGCGGAGATCGAATTAATCGAAGAGATCCGTTGCGCCAGAAACGCGTTGGCAACCAGTTTGGACAATTCCGACGACCATAAGCTGGTGGTGATGATCCGGTCCCGCGGCACCCACCGGGCGTAGAGATCGGCCAGGACCTTTACCGCCGCTTCGCCTTCCGGCGTGCGTTCGCCGCCAATGAGGACGCGGTCGGGATTTTGGAGGTCACTCACTGCCGTCCCTTCCGCGAGAAACTCCGGATTGGAAAGCACCTGAAATCTGAGGCCCTTGCTGTTGGCCGCCAAGATCGCGGCAATCGACTCCGCCGTTTTTACCGGTATCGTCGACTTTTCGACGATGATTTTTGAAGACCGCGCGTGCTCGGCGATCGTGCGTGCCACCGGTTCGATATAACGAAGATCGGCCGCGCGCCCGGCCCCGAGACCGTAGGTCTTGGTCGGCGTGTTCACGCATACAAAGATCACGTCCGCATCCCGGATGGCTCCCGCGACGTCCGTGGAGAACCCGAGATTGCGCCCCCGGACCTCCCGGATCACCTCGTCAAGTCCCGGCTCATAAACCGGCAGACTGTCCGAGTTCCATTCGGCGATGCGTGCCGCATTCATGTCAACCACGGTAGCCTTCGCCTCCGGACAGCGTTGAGCCAACACCGCCATTGTCGTGCCACCGACATAGCCTGCGCCAATGCAGCAGATCTTCATGGATTTAGGTCCCGTAAATTGGCGGCTCGCCAGGGATAATCCAAGGACGATTTTGGCGTCTTCCGAAGGCCGCCGCAGGCCGTCCCGCGCGCATCACCGCTGGGCCGCAGCCAAACTGGAAAACTGCCGGGCGACGCGGGAGAACCGCCGTCCAGCCTCACGAAGGCAGTCGGCATCAAGGGTGCCATAGCTCAGACGCACGCAATTGTGCTTAATGTCGTCCCCAAAACAAAGGTCGCCGGGCACGTAAAGCACCCCTTCCTCGGCACATGCCCGGCAGAAAGCCGCATCCATGCTTGTATCCAGCGAAGCCGGCGCCCGCAGCCAAAGATAGAGGCCTCCTTCCGGCGTGCTCCACTGCCACCCCAATTCGCGCAACCCCTCCGCCACCAGCGCCTCCTCCAGAGCGTGCATCTTCCGCTCATAGGCCGGCCGCACGACTGCAAGGTGCCGGTCGAAGGTCCCGCTGCCGAGCACTTCTTCGCATATCGCCTGGTTGAAGTTTGAAGTTCCAAAATCCTGATGGCCCTTCAGATGCAGCATCCGGGCGAGCCAATCGGCATGCGTGCAATAACCGTAGCCGATCTTCAGGCCCGTGGCGAAGGATTTGGTCAGCGTCGCCAAATAGAGGCACGGGAAGCCGCGCCACGCCTCCATGGTGATCACCCCCGGGGTGTTCGGCGCGGACCGAAAATATAGATCCCGATACGCGGCGTCCTCCACCACCGGCACCAGCAATCCATGACGGCGCAACAGTTCCCCAAGTGCGGTTTTCTCCCAAGCATCCAGACTGCGACCCGAAGGATTGGAATAATAGCTGACGAAGTACACCGCCTTTATCCGGTGGATTTCGCCCCGGCGTTTGACGTCCTGCAAAAGGGCGTCCGCGCCCGCCAGGTTCAATCGCCCCTCGCCGTTCACCGGCAGAGACCGAGCCCGCACCCCGAAACCCGCCAGCATCTCCAGAAAGACGAAATAGCTGGGCCGATCGACCAGGACGATGTCGCCGTCGTCGCAGAGTGCCTGCATCGCCAGATATAGCGCCTGCTGGGACCCGTTCGTGACAAATAAGTGTTCCGCCAATTCCACATCGGACAAGTCCGGCTCCCATTTCCGCAGGCGTTCACCGAGGAGACGCCGCAGCGCCAATCGTCCCGTGTTGGACCCGTATTGCAGGTGGTCGGGCGCTCCCGGTCGTCGGGCCAATTTCGCCACAGCGTCCGAAACCGCCCCGACGGGAAGCGTCTGGTTGTCAGTGAACCCCGCCGCCAGCGACAGCAGGCGCGGGTTCTCCAGCGCCTTGGTCATGAGCCGGGCGATGGTCGGCGACGCGGTTCGCCTCCCGGCCGCGGACCAAGCGAGCTCGCGATGAGGCTCAGGGGTCACAGTGCTTATGCGTGAAGCTGGCCAGCGCTGTCTGGCATCCGATCGGGTTGCCGGACGTGACCGCCCGTCCTACCCGGCCCGCCGTGCTCCGCGTCTCCTGTCTTCAGGCCGGAGATGGCGCCGGGGCACGGGCGTCGCCAGGAAGGCTGTCCGGCACGGCCTTGCCCATCGGTTTCTTCCCCGGCGAACTTTCGCTGGGTTTTGCCAGGATCGGCGGCAGCACTGGTGACCGGATCTCGCCGAACTCCAAGATCTCTTGCACGTGCTTGCCCTCGATTGTCTCGTATTGCAGCAGGGCCACCGCAATCTTCTCGAGGGCCGCGCGCTTTTCGTCCAGAATGCTTCTGGCCCGATTGTACTGCTCGTCGATGATCCGATGGATCTCTGCATCGATCTTGCGGGCGGTATCCTCGCTGAAATTCTCCGTCCGGGAGATCTCCCGGCCCAGAAACACCGTGTCGTGATTTTCCCCGTAGGCGATCGGCCCGAGCGAACTCATGCCCCAGTCGCATACCATGCTGCGCGCCAGCTTCGTTGCCTGCTGGATGTCGCTCGAGGCGCCGCTGGTGATGTCGCCGATTACGAGCTCCTCCGCAATGCGACCGCCGTAGAGCGCCGCCAGCCGCGCGAGCATCCGGCGCTTCGCGAAATTGTACGTATCCTTTTTCGGAATGTACATGGTGCTGCCCAACGACCGGCCACGGGGAATGATAGTCACCTTGTGCACCGGCAGCTCCCCGTCGTCGACCACCGCTCCCACGAGGGCATGGCCCGCCTCATGGTAGGCGACAATCTTCTTGTCCTCGTCATCCATGATACGCCGGCGTTCGCGGCCAAATTGGACCTTCTCCCGCGCATCCTCGATGTCATGCATGTCGATGCGCTTCTTGTTGCGGCGCGCCGCGAGCAGTGCCGCCTCGTTCAGCAGGTTGGCCAGCTCCGCCCCGGAAAGTCCCGGGGTGCCGCGGGCAACAATGCTGAGATCGACGTCCTCCCCGATGGCGAGCCTGCGGGCATGCACCCGGAGAATCTGTTCGCGTCCGACCAAGTCCGGCAGGTCGATGAAGATCTGCCGGTCAAATCGGCCGGGGCGCAGCAGCGCGCTGTCGAGGACATCCGGTCGGTTGGTGGCCGCGATGATGATCACGCCCTCGGTCGTGTCGAACCCGTCCATCTCGGCCAGCATCGAATTCAGGGTTTGTTCGCGTTCGTCGTTGCCCCCGCCCAGCCCGGCCCCACGTTGGCGACCCACGGCGTCGATCTCGTCGATGAAGATCAGACAAGGAGCGTTCTTGCGGCCCTGCTCGAACATGTCGCGCACGCGGCTAGCGCCGACGCCGACGAACATCTCCACAAAGTCCGAACCACTGATCGAAAAGAACGGTACGTCGGCCTCGCCCGCGATCGCCTTGGCGAGCAGGGTCTTGCCCGTGCCGGGCGGTCCGACCATCAGGATGCCCTTCGGGATGCGGCCGCCGATTTTCTGGAATTTCTTCGGGTCCCGGAGGAACTCGACCACCTCGGAAACCTCCTCCTTCGCCTCGTCACAGCCCGCCACATCGGCGAACGTCACCTTTTCTCGATCGCGCGTCAGCAGCTTGGCGCGACTCTTGCCGAAACTGAGCGCGCCCCGGCCCGCCTGCTTCAACTGCCGGACGAAAAGGAAATAAAGCAGGCCGATGACAATGACGAACGGCAGAATCTGCGTGAGCACCTGCGTCAAAAAATTCGTCGCCGCGACCTCGTTAAACACCAGCGATTTTTGCAGGATTTCCATGTTCTCGTCGGTCAGACGACCGGACGCACGGAAGTACTTGGTCTTGCCGCTCTCGCTGGTGAGAATCGGCTCCTTCGTCTCGCCGGTTATGACCTCCCAATCGGGACCGCCCGACGGATCGGGCCGGATTTCGCCGCTGGCGATCTTGCCGGCGGCAGCGTAATCCACGACCTCCTGAATCTTCAGCGACGCCGGCGTGTTGACCCGCGCCGGATTGTATCGCAGCACTATCACCAACAACGCGATAATCGACAGCCAGATCAGCCAAACCTTCGGCTGGAACCGATCAGGCGGCAGGTTCTTTAGCGGTCTCCGCTTGGCCTTGTTATCATTGTCAGGCATCGATAAATATGGACTCTCTTTTTAGGCTGCAGGTTCCCGTTGCGAAGTCAATTGAAGCCCGTGCTTTAGGCACGTAAAAGACGCAGTTTACTCTGTTTTCGGCCGCTTGCAGCCGGAGACGCCTGTTGAAAGCGCAGACGGCCGTCCCGGATCACGGCAAAGCCGCGCCGCCCCAGGCTGCGCCGGGTGGGTCTCCCAATCATCACCGCGTCCAGCAGATTCTCAAAGCCCTGACGGGACAACTCACCGGCCCCGGCTTGGGCGGAAAGCCAGCACCGCACCGCCCGCCGCACCAAGCCCCGCGGCTTTCCCTGCAGGCACGCGACGTCCAGGACCGCGCGCGTCCGCCAGGGCCGGAGTTCCGCCAGCCACGCCTCGAGCGCGGCATCATCCTCCGCGATCAATTCGCGGGCCAAGGCGGCTCCCGCCAGCGCGTCGCGCCCCGCGGCCCGCTGCCAAGCGGGCAGCACGCGCATCCGGATCCGGGTGCGAAAGTATCCGCCCGAGCGGTTGGTACGATCCTCCCGCCACGGAATCCGGGCGGACCGCAGCGCGGAGACGATCTCCTTCTTCTTGAGCGGCAGCAGGGGTCGCAGGTGCACCCTATCTCCGCTCGTTTGGATCGGACGGGGTGCCGCCAGCCCCGCCGGCCCGCTGCCCCGAGCCAGCCGCATCAGCATCGATTCGGCGATATCGTTCTGTTGGTGACCGAGCCAAAGGGCCCGGGCGCCGGCCCGGCGCATCGCGCCATCGAAGAACCGAAAGCGCGCCACCCTCGCCTCGTCCTCGCTGGCGTGCCGCGGCGCGTCGACCCATCGGCCGGTCCGGAGGCGCACGCCCAGGGCTGCGCACACCTGGCGGCAGAATCGCTCATCCGCGGCGGCCGCGCGGCCCCGCAGGCGGTGGTTGAAATGTAGCGCGACCAGGCGGGCGGCCGCCGGCCGGGCGCAGGCCCATAACAGGAGCAAAAGGCAAAGAGAATCGGGACCCCCGGAAAACGCCACGGCCCACGAGCGCGCATTTGCGCGAGCCGCCATCCACTGGCGTACCGCGGGGTGCCATTTTTCCACCGGCAACAGCTTCGCCAGGGCGCAGGCCCGCCGTTGCCACCGATTGGAAAGCCGCTTCCGCATAGCAACAAGACATTCCAGCCGGCAGGTGGTCGTATCACCCGGGCCGGCCGAAGACCCATCAAGCGAAGTCCAGCCATTCCCCCCCGAAATACGGGGCCAGCGCTGGAGGCACCCGCACGCGCCCATCCGCCTGTAGGTTGTTCTCCAGCAGCGCCGAAAGCACCCGCGGCACCGCCAAACCCGAGCCGTTGAGGGTATGCACGAGTTCGGGCCGCCCGGTTTCCCGGGCGCGAAAGCGAATCTGCGCCCGCCGCGACTGAAACGCCTCGAAATTCGAACAGCTCGAGACCTCCAGCCACCGTTTCTGACCCGCGGACCAAACTTCCAGGTCGTACTTCTTGGCCGGGGCAAAACCGAGGTCGCCGCCGCACATCAGCAGTACTCGATACGGCAGTTCCAGCAAACGCAGCAGCTTCTCCGCGTCGGCCCGCAAGGCTTCCAACTCATCGTAACTCCTGTCCGGATGAACCCATTTGAGCAGCTCCACCTTGTCGAATTGATGCAGTCGGTTGAGGCCGCGAACCTCCTTCCCGTAGCTGCCGGCTTCGCGGCGGAAGCAGGGCGTGTAGGCGCACCGGCGGATTGGCAGGGCCGCCTCGTCGACGATCTCATCGCGAAAAAAGTTCGTCAGCGGGGTTTCCGCCGTGGGCACGAGGTAAAGCTGATCCTCGGCCGTCTGGTACATCATCCCCTCTTTGTCGGGTAACTGGCCGACGGCGGTCGCGCTCGCCGTGTTTACCAGGATCGGTGGGTGAACCTCCCGATAGCCGGCCTTACCGGCCTCCGCCAAGAAGAACTGGATCAACGCCCGCACCAACCGCGCCCCGTCGCCGACATAGAACGGAAAGCCTGCCCCCGTGACCTTGGCGCCGCGGCCGAAATCGAAAAGCCGCTCGAATCCGGGGATCTCCCAGTGCGGCCGCGCCCGCGGGGAAACCGCCTCCACCGAACCGTGCGTGGCCAGGATCACATTGTCCGCAGCCGTTCGTCCCTCCGGCACGGTGGCGTGCGCGATGTTGGGCAGCGTGAGCATCGCCTGCCGCCAGCGCGCTTCGGTCGTCGCCAATTGCGCCTCCTTCTCCTTCGCCGCCGCCGCCGTCCGCTTCAGGTCCTGCAACCGGGCCAGGAATTCCGGCGATCCCTTGGCCAGCACTGACATCTCCTGATTGGCAGCCTTTTGCCGGCTCCGCAGCGATTCGACCTCGGCCAACTGGGCCCGCCATTGGGCATCGAGTGCCATCACCGCGTCGAGATCGACTTCCAGGTGTTTTTTGGCAATCGCCGCGCGCACAGCCTCGGGCGAATCTCGCAGCAGTCTCGGGTCGAGCATAAGGGTGCTTGGTATGACGCGCCGTCGCTCTGGAATAAATAGCAAAATCGGCGTATGCGTGGCAGGGCCCTGACCACCTTCGCCAGCGACCACGCGCTTGAGTTGCGACCCGGACAACTTCTTCGAACCCTGGCGCTCGAGACAATCGAACCGATGGTCCTGGAGGTGACCATGTTTGCCAGCGCGCCACCTCTCGGACCGTGTTGCTTCGCGGTTCCAAGAGACCGGCCCCAACCGGTGGCCCCGATCGACTCCAATGCCCCCTCCCATAGCGGCTCCGCCGCCGCCGCCCGACCCGCCGCGCCTTGCTAACGCAAAATCCGCGATTGTCTTACAGTCAGATGCTCCGCAGGTTGTGTCATTTCTCTGGACGACAGAAAGTACCGAATGTCCGGCGTCCGGCGGCGAAATCGATCTGCTTCGTTGCCGTGCCCCGTCATGTCCAGCCCCGGTCGTCCCGCCTCCAAGGTTGCCTAGGATGCTCCCAGTTTCCCCGCTTCGTTTCCCCGCTGCCTGCCACCGGCAAATCCCGGCCTGGCGGATCTCCACGCCGGGACTTGCCAGGGCTGTCCGCCCGACGGCGCCGCGGCGGCGACGCGTCACGCTTTCGGAAAGCTCTCTCCTCTCCCACACCGCGGGGTTCTGACAAACCTTCAGTACTCGAGACCTCATGGGTTACTTCTTCGAAGACCATAACAGCATGTTTGGCCAGGCTGGCATGCACGTGGAGCAAACATTGGCGTGCATTGCGCGACGCTACGTTGGCGTCAATCCACCCCACCCGCCGACCTACCGCGCCTACAACCGGCGTGGCATCCTCCGCGGCCGGGACTACCGCTACGAGATCGATCTCAACCGGGTCTTCCCCGGAGCCGTCGCCGAACAATACGTCTACGCGTGGGCCCGATACTGGAGCGACAACGGGTCGGAATTGAAATTTGACGTGACGTGCTACGGTCCGATCACGATCTACTGCAACGGGTCCTGCATCTGGGGGTCGACCATCATCGAGGAACGCTACAATGACCGACGGCACTCGGTGATCATTGCGCTGAAAGCCGGGTGGAATCATCTGGTCATCCGTTTCAAGAAGACCCGCGCCGGCTTCGGCGGCCGCTTCGGCACCTGGCTCGGCAAGCTGCAATACTATTTCCTCATGCCGACCGTCGAGCGCGGCGGCCAGGAGGGCTGGATCTTCACGCAGCCGATGGACTCGGCGTTGCCGGCGTTGCCTGGGGCCGGCATGAGTGAACAGGACACCGGTCTCACGTGGCATCCGGATCAGAACTGGCCCGAATCCAGCCGCCAGATGGGGCAATTGCAGCGCATTTACGGGCTCGTGTCCAAGGGCGCCGCCGTGGGATGGACCAAAGGCGCCTTTCTGCGCGCCGGCACGGGCGAGTACCGCCTGCAGGGACGGCACCAAGGGCCGATCGTCATCCATGTTGCCGACCACGAAGTTTTCCGGGCCACCGGTTCGGGATCGATCGCCAAGACCATCAAGATTCCGTTCGGCCGGCACCATGTGATGGTCAAGTCGGTTTGCGAGGGCGTTGATTGGGGCTTTGACATCTTCTTCCGCGACGGCGAAGAGCCCGTGCGGCTTGCCAGTCCCTGCCACCTCGTCGGCTCGTCACAGCCGTGGCTCTATTTGGGGCCGTTGGCGGCGACGGCGGAGATCGACCTGCCGGCGCTGCGCAACCTCCACCGCGTCACGCCCGCCATCCAGGGCTCCACCTACTGGCGGCTCGACGCGCCTGATACCTGGGTCCGGCCGTACAATGAGAATCCCCTCTTCGGCCGGTGGAACTACCCCCTCGGGGTCACGCTCTACGGGTTGCTGCACAGCGCGAAGGCCATCGGTTCGACCGAGATCCAGCAGTACGTGGTCGACCACATCCAGTACTGCTGCGACACCTTCCGCTACGCCCTTTGGGACAAGGAACAGTATGGAGGGGCGACGGCGGTACACCACCTCCTCTCGAGCATCGACAGCCTTGATGATTGCGGCTCGTTCGGCTCTGTTCTGCTCGAGGTGGCCGCCCATTTTGAAATTCGCGGCTTCCGCGAGGTGGCGGATTTCGTCGCCGATTACATCGCCAACAAGCAGATCCGGCTGCCCGACGGCACGTTCTTTCGCAAGAACCTGATGCATGTGTTCCACGAGGACACGATGTGGGCGGACGATCTGTACATGAGCGTGCCCTTTCTCTGCCGGTATTACCAACTGACCGGAGACCGGCGGTTCGTTGACGACGCGGCCAGGCAGTTCCTGGGGTTCAAGAAACATCTCTACATCCCCGAGCTGAAGGTCATGTCGCACGTCTATGATTTCAGACGCCAGCTGGCCACTGGCGTCCCGTGGGGCCGCGGCAATGGCTGGGTGATCTTCTCGCTCTCCGAACTGCTGGCGGTGTTGCCGAAGGACCACGAACTTCGGCCGGCGTTGCTGGAGATGTTCCAGGATCTGAGCTCCGGATACCTGGCGCTCCAGGATGAATCCGGCATGTGGCACCAAGTACTCAACGCGCCCGACTCCTACCCGGAATCGTCCTGCACGTCGATGTTCACCTATGCTTTTGCCCGGGGCCTGCAGAACGGATGGCTGCCCGATCCGCCGTCTTACATCCAGGCGGTTTTCAAAGCCTGGGAGGCGCTCAACCGGATCTCCATCGACAAGGGCGGCAACGTCCACGGCGTCTGCCGGGGATCCGAATTCTCCTTTTCGCCCGAGTATTACAAGAAGGAGTTGCTCTGGAACCTCAACGACACCCACGGCATCGGGATCGTCCTGCTGGCTGGCGTGGAGGTTCTGCGCCTGATCAAGCACCTGCAGGGGGCGACCGCTGCCGCGACGCCGCATTAAACCGCCGGTGGCTCCGCAAACAGGCCGCGCAGGAATTGCACCCCTTCCGCCACGGTCTCCGGCCCCGTGTCCTCCATCAGCACATTGATGTACGGTTTCCGCGTCCGCACAAAATCTACCAGCCATTGGTGATGGAGCAGCCCGCGGCCCGACACCACCGATTGAATCCGGCCGCCCGAAACCACGAAATCCTTGGCGTGGACAATGGCAATCCGATCGCCCCACCGGCCCAGCGCCTCCGTGACAACCTCGTCCTGCCGGTCGTGGTTCTCCGCGGACAGCAGATTGACCGGGTCGAAGATCACCTGGAGGTTCTGCGAACCGACCTCGTCAAGCAGCCGTTGCATCCGGCCGGGATCCGAGACGACGTATCGTTCGACCGCCTCGATACCGACCACCACGCCGAAACGCTCCGCCTCCGCAACCAGCTCCTTTACCGCCTCGCGCACGGTCTGAAACGCCTCCTCGCCGCGGTTCTGCGGGTGAAACGAGTAGTCCGGGTTTACCGACCCGGTTTCCGTGCCCACCACGCTGCAGCCGAATTCCCGCGCGAAACGGAGATACTCTTTGAAGCGGGCCAGCTGGTGCCCGCGGCGCCCCGCGTCCGGATCCGCCAGGTTGATGTAGCAGCCCAGCACCGCGATTTGCAGGCCCTGCCGTTCGAAGGCCTGGCGCACCCGGCACGCAAAGCCGGGGCTCAGCCGTCCCTCGTCCCGATCAAAGCCGGCGAGGGCCTTCGTCGGCGCAAGCTGCACACTGGAGAATCCCTGGGCGGCGATTCGCCGGGCCAGTTCCCCTGCGGGCAACCGCCCGAAATCGTGCGCCCTGACGCCCAGTGTCATCGGTTCCTTCATGATCCATTTCTCGCTTCCGGGCATCGCGCCCGCCGGCCCCGGCAACCGGGGCCGGCTCACGCCCACGGGCGGCGCGGCCATGGTGAACTCGAGCCCGGGGGACTCAACCCGCGACTGATGGCATCGAGTCGCGCAAATCGCGAATAGACATCCTTGGCCGTCAGCAGGCGCAGATCGCCGACCGGAGCCTGCACCACGTGGTTGGTCGCGGAGTTCAGGGGATAGGGGCCAAACAGCCGGGGATCCGTCGGCCCGAAGATGCCCAGCGTCTTGACGCCCAGCGCCGCCGCAAGATGCAGCGGGCCGCTGTCATTGCAGATCACCCAGTCCGCCCGCCGGATGAGCGCGGCCAACGACACGAGGCTGGTGTTGCCCGTCAGATTGATGAAACGTCCCTCCGGGGCATTGTCCCGATACGACACCTGGTTGTTGCCCGCCCAGATGACCTTCCGACCCGTCCCGTCCCGCAGCAACAGATCCGTCAACTGCCGGAAACCGTTCCAACGCTTTTCCGCCCGACGGCTGTCCGGAAAAACCAGGATCGGCTACTGGCTCCGCCGGCCCACGATGAATCCGAGGTTCAGGTCCGCCGCCTCGCGAAACCGCAGTTCGCCGCGCAGCTCCGGTTTGGCGTCGAGCACCGGGCAGAAACCCAGCAGGATGTCGAGCGCATGGCTCTGCGTTCCGTCCGGGGGCAGCGGTATCTTCCGCTGATAGAAGAAGGTGGCGCCCTCGCGGGCATCGCTCCGGCCCACCTTCTTGGCCGCGCGGGTCCGCCAGGTCATCAATCCGGTTCGCAGCAGGCCCTGCATGTCGAACACATAGTCGAAGTGCGTCTGGCGCACCTCCCGCATCAGTTTCAGAAACCCCCGCACCCCCTCGCTGCGATGAAAAACATACGTATGGTCGACGACCTCGCAGACCCGCACCAGTGCCTCGAAAACGTCGCGCACGATCCACGAGATCCGCAGGTCGGTCC
>JBJKRD010000281.1:0-11271 GCA_046704925.1 Opitutaceae bacterium
GTCCACAACAATGCCAATCGACCGCGCAACATCGCGCCGTCGGTCTTGATTTCCAATTCGGGCCGTGGACCGCTGCGCCAAACGCACAGACCCGATTCGGCGATCACGGCCGGATCCTGCCAGCCGACCCCGAGATCGAGTTCGGAGTCGACACCGTCCCGCCCGTTGAGCAGCGCCCAGGCGCCGCTGCCCCCAAGTCCGGAATTCCGCTCGTACGGCCAGGCGCGCAGTGAGACGGCGGGCGAAACGGCGCAGTTGACGATATACCCGTCGGGCCGGGCGAACCGGGGCACGTCGAGCCAGCCGCCCGCGAAATCGACCCGCAGCGGCGCCTCCTGCGGGGCGCGGATCCAACGGACGATCTCCGTCGTCGAAATGGGAGAGAACTTCGGTGAAGTCTTGGGGAGCACGACATAGCGGGCGCCCGTTTCGTTACATAGTGCCCGCTTCGCCGCGGCGTATTTGTCGTCCTCGGTCACTGCCAGGACGTGGGGACGCAGGCGCCGGAATTCGTCCTGAAAATCGAGGCCCTCTTCCATGCCGGTGCCGATGACGACTTCGTCGACCATGGCGAGCGAGGCCAGGAGGGACCGTTTGTGCTCGTCGGGCAGCGAGCTGCGCCGCTGCCGGTACCGCCACAACACCTCGGAGGAGGCGAACGAGACTGTCAGATGGTCGCCCAGGGTCCGGGCGTCACGAAAGAACTGCAGGTGGCCCGCGTGCAGGATGTCGTAGAATCCCGAGACAAAAACCTTGATCATGGGGTGCCTTCAGCACGACGCGGGCGAGGCGCCGCGTCAACCCGATGCGGCGGCGGTGCCGGCACCCGTGGGCCAGTACGTCTTTGCCAAAACGGCGGAATTCTGGTCCGCTGGCTCCATGCGCATCGCCGTGCTGGCTGACACGCATGACCATTACCCCTCCGGTCTGCCCGGACGCCTCCGGGGCGCCGATGAGATCTGGCATTTGGGTGACGTTTGCGACCCGGCCGTGTTGACGGAATTGGCCGGGCTGGGGTCACCGTTGCGGGTCGTGCTCGGCAATTGCGATTGGCACGCCGCGTGGCCGCGAGAACTGCGCCTCGAGCGGGAGGGCCGGCGGTTTTTCCTGGTACACATCCCGCCGGCGCGAGCGCCGCATGCGGTCGATGTCGTGCTTCACGGGCACACCCACGTGCCGCGCGACGAGACGGATCCGGGGCACGTGCGCTGGCTCAACCCCGGCTGCATCTCGCGCCCCAACCACGGCGCTCCGCCCAGCTTCGCGTGGTTGACCGTGAAATCCGGACGGATCGAATGGCGGGTCATGCCGCTGTGACCGAGCATGCTCAAGAAGCTGCCCAATCTTCTCAGTGTGCTGCGTCTGATCCTGGCTCCTTTGATGGTGGCGGTGGCCTGGGCCTCCGGATCCCGCCGCTGGTTTCTGATTCTGTTCGGCGCCTCGCTGTTGACGGATGCCTTGGACGGCTTTTTGGCGCGGCGCCTGCACGCGGAGACCGACTTGGGGAGGCGCCTCGACAGCTGGGGCGATTACCTGATGACCGCGGCGGCGGTGGCCGGCATCTGGCTGCTGTGGCCGGACTTGGTGCGCCGGGAATGGCTGTGGTTTCTCACTATTCTGGTGGGGTGCTTCGCCATCGTCGCCTACGGTCTCGTCCGCTGGCGCCGGGTACTCGGCTATCACACCTGGCTCGGCAAGGCGGTCGCGGTGATTTTGCCGGCATCCGTAATCGCACTTCTCCTGGGCTGGTCGTCGATCTGGTTTCATCTGGCGGTGGTCGTCCAGTTGCTGTGCGGAGCGGAAGAGATGGCGATCGCCTTTCTGTTGCCCGGCTATTCCGGGCATATGCCGAGTTACTGGCATGCGCTCAGGCGGCGGCAGATGGATCGCCAACCGCGGTGAAGTTCGTCGTGGCATCCGTGACCAAGACGCCCGCGGAGGCCCCCTCGAGCCTGTCCCGCAGTGAATGACAAACCGGTCTGGCCGGGCCCGGCGCTCAATGTGACCGGCGGAAACCGTAGGCGCGTTCCACCCGGGCGACGCGCACTTCGTAGGTTTCGTACCAGGTCTCCCGGCCCGCGCGTTGCGCCTCCAAGTGCTCGGCGTCGCGTTTCCAATCCTTGATGGCCGCCTCGTCGCGCCAATAACTCACGGTGATGCCGATCCCGTCGGCACCGCGCGCGCTTGTCATGCCCAGGAAGCCGTCGCGGGTCGCCGCCAATTCCTCCATCCGCCGGGCCATGGCACCATAGCCCTGATCGCCGGCGGTACGCTTGGAGGTGAAAATCACTGCATAATAGGGTGGCTCGGGAGCGGCAGCGGTGCTGGATGCAGGGTCCATGGTGGCCAAGTAATCCGGGTGCGGCCGCCCGCGCAAATCGTCGCCTGGCCCGGCGGGTCCCGCCGGGCGTGTGGGGACGGCTAGGAAGAGCTGGCTTTTGCCGGCGAAACTGCCTTAGTCCGGCCACCAAGGTGCCGGAACGGCAGTTGCCATATGCGATGACGGCCGGAGCGATGGATGCCGGGGTGGATTTTGTGCGCAGCCGCCGGGCGCGCCAGTACCGGCTGACGCTGCGCCGGGATGGCACCGCGGTGGCCACCATTCCCCGCCACGGTTCGGAGCGCGAGGCGCGACGTTTTGTCGCGCAGCACGGTCGGTGGCTGGAGCGGGCGCGGGCGCGGCAGCAGGCCCGTCCGCGGGGCGCTGTCGTGTGGACCGTCGGCGCGGAGGTGCTCTGGCGGGGCATTCCGACGGCGATTCGGGTGGGGGCGCTGGGTGTCCGGCCGCAGGTGTGCCTGGGGGCGGATGTGTTTCGGGTGCCGCGGCTTGACGGCGATCTGCGCCCCGCGCTGGAGACGCAGTTCGTCCGCCGGGCCCGGATCGAATTGGCCGCCCGCGCTTGGGAACTGGCCGCGGTGACGGGCGCGGCGGTCCGGCGGGTCACCGTCCGCAACCAACGATCGCGCTGGGGCTCCTGCTCGGCGGCGGGAACAATCTCGCTCAACTGGCGGCTCGTGCAGGTGCCGGAGACGGTGCGCGACTACATCATTTGTCACGAACTGATGCACCTGCGGGAGATGAACCATTCGCCCCGCTTCTGGGGACTCGTGGAGGCCGTCTGTCCCGCCTGGCGGGCCGCGGAGCGCTGGCTCAAGCGCCAGGGGAGCCTCGTAGGTTTGTAGACCGCGCTTAGGCTCCGGGCCCCGATTTCTCCGCGACCAAAATGCTGGCCAGCACCGATGCGGCCAGCACGCCGCCGATGACCGCGAGGGACCACACCGTGGTGATTTCCAGCCACGGCTCGATGAGCATCTTCATCCCGATGAAAACGAGGATGATCGCCAGGCCGAATCGGAGATAGCGGACGAGCTGCATGATGCCGTTGAGCGCGAAATAAAGGGACCGCAGGCCGAGGATCGCGAAGATATTCGAGGTCAGGGCCACGAAGCCGTCCTTGGTGATGGCGAGGACGGCGGGTATCGAGTCGAGGGCGAAGGCCACGTCGGTCGTCTCGACCACCAGTAGCACGACAAACAGGGAGGTGGCCGTCAGCCGCCCTCCGTTGCTCGTGAAGAAGCGCCCGCTGTCCGGCAGTGCTACCACCGGGAACAACCGCCGCAGCGCCCGTACGGCCACATTCCGGTCGGGATGAACCTCGACGTGGTCGCGCCGCGGCCAGGCCATTTTCACCCCGGCGTAGACGAGAAATGCCCCGAAGAGATAGAGCACCCAGTGAAACCGCTGGATTACGCTGACGCCCGTCAGGATGAAAGCGGTCCGCATCACCACGGCGCCGAGGATGCCCCAGAACAGCACCCGGTGCTGCCAGCGGGGCGCAACCTGGAAGTAGGCGAAGATGACGATGAAAATGAACACGTTGTCGACGCTCAGGCACAGCTCGACGAGGTACGCCGCGAGAAACTGGTTGCCCAACTCGGCGCCGCGCCAGTGGTAGATCACGGCATTGAAGGCAAGGGCGAGGGTGAACCAGACGGCGCACCACGCTAGGGCCTCCTTCACCTTAACCTCATGCGAGTCGCGCTGAAACACACCCAGGTCCAGCGCGAGCATGGCTGCGATGAACGCGAAGAAACCGGCCCAAGCCCACCAGGGCAACGGCGGAAGCGTGTTGATGGTGGCGACCAGCGGGGACATGGGCGGCGGAGGGCATTGTCCCGGCCGGACTGGTCAGGGCAAGCGGAAGCGGTCACCGCGCCATGGCGGCAAGGTGCGTCGCGCATGCCGGCGGATCATGCCGGCGCCGCGGAAGGGATCGGTCAATGCCGGGCGCCGATCGCGCGATCGACCGCCGCGCGATCTTCAAGGTAGGTCCAGCGGGCTTCGGCCAGCGAGGCCTCGGCGCGGGCGAGGACGGTCTGGGTGTCGAGCAGGTCGGTGATCAGGGCCGCCCCGGTCTGATAACGCTCCCGCACCACCCGCAGGCTCTCCTCGCTGGCCCGGACATTGGTTTCGTTGGCCCCGATCGCTTCCCACGCCCGCTCCAACTCGGCATCGGCGGCCCAGACCTCCTGGCGGACCTGAAGCAAACGGGTGTCATAGGCGGCCTGTTGACGTTCGAATTCCGCCCGGCTGCGGGCGATGCGATGGGAGCGGCTGCCGCCGTCGAAGATGGGAAGGCTGATGGAGACGCCGACCTGCCACTCTTTCGTCTCGGGCAGGAAGGCGGTGTCATTCCAGCCGAAATAGCCGTCGGCCAGCAGGCGGGGATCGCGGGCGGCCCGTGCGGCCGCGACGTTGGCCCGGGTGGCGGCGACCCGCTGTTGCTCCGATTGCAGTTCGGGGCGGTTGGCGATGGCTTCCCGGACGGCGGTCGCCACGTCGATGGTCGGGGGTGCCAGCGAATCGACGGTCGGCGCCTGGATGGCGAGCGGAGTCTCCGCCGGCCGGCCCATGGCGGTGTTAAGCTGGCCGAGCGCGGTCCGGACGTGACTGCGGGCGCCGATCAACTGAATCTCGGCGGACGCCACCTCGGCTTGGGCGCGAAGCACGTCGGCCTGCGGCACGGCGCCGGCGTTACGGCGCGCCTGGGCCAGCGCCAGATGGGTCTTGGTGCGGGTGAGGTTGCGTTCGGCGACCCCTTGGAGATCGCGGGCGGCCGCCAACGCGTAGAACGCGGTCTGCACCGACAGCCGGACATCGGCGTGGGTGGCGTTGGCATCGGCCCGGGCGCCGCCCAACCTGGCCCGGGCGGCGTCAAGGCCGGCGCGGCGCGCCCCGAAATCGAACAGCACCATTTGGGAGGTCACCCCGCCGTTCCAGTCGTCCAACGGGCCGATCAGGTCCGGCAGCGCATGCCCCGGCAGCGAGAGACCGGAGGGCAGGAAGGCGTGGCGCTGCCACCGGTGATAACCGGCGTTTAGGTCGACCTGCGGCCAGTAAGGCGCGCGCGCCTCGCCCACGGCGGCGGAGGCGGCGGTGACTCCGGCCGCCGCCGCGGTGAGCAGCGGATGGTTTTCCGCGGCGATGCGCAGGCAGTCGTCCAGGGTGAGGGCGGGATCCGGCCCGGCGGCTAAAAGGGGAGGCGTGATCCAGACAAGCAACACCAGGGATCTGAGCAGGGATTTCATGGCGCGAAAACGGTGTGGGAGGGTTGATCGGTCATCCGCGAACCGGCGCGGCGGGCTTGGCGTCGCGGAGCGGCGGGGGGCAGACTCATGCGAGGGTTTTGTGGAAGCGCTTTACCGCAAACGTCAGGATGCAGAGACCGACGAAGAGCATCGCCGCGAGTTGCGGCCAGAGTACGTCGAAGCCGACGCCCTTGAGGAACACGCCGCGAATGATGATGAGAAAGTAGCGCAGCGGGTTGAGCAGGGTCAGCCATCGGACGACCAGCGGCATGTTGGCGATCGGGTAGATGAAACCGGAGAGCAGCATCGCGGGGAAAAAGAAGAAAAACGTGGTCATCATGGCCTGCTGCTGGGTCCCGCTCACCGTGGAAATGAACAAACCGAAGCCCAGGGTGCTGAGGAGGTAGAAGGAGGTCCCGACCAGGAGCAGGAGAAAGCTGCCGCGAATGGGGATCGCGAACCAATAGACGCCGACCAGGGTGACGAGGGCGACGTCGACGAATCCGATGACCACGAAGGGCGCGCATTTGCCGAGGATGAACTCCACCGGCCGGATGGGCGTCACCATGACCTGCTCGATGGTGCCCACCTCCTTTTCGCGGACAATGGCCATGCTGGTCAGCATCAGGCTGATCAGCATGACCAGCAGCGCCATGACCCCGGGCACGAAATAATTGCGGCTTTCCAGTTCCTCGTTGAACCAGGCCCGGGGCTGGAGATCGACGCCGCCGGTCGGAATGACGCGCCCGGTGCGGCGCAGGGCTTGATCGCGCATGATTCCGGCGTTGAACGCGGCGGCGATGGACGTGCTGTAATTGAGCACGAGGCGGGCGGTGTTGGAATCGGCGCCGTCGAGGATCAATTGCACGGGCGTGGAACGGCCGGCGAGCAGGTCACCCTCAAAGCCGGCGTCGATCTGGAGAATGGCGCTGGCGCTGGCCCCGTCGATCAGGGCGCGCGCCCGCTGCTCGCTGTTGGTCCGCAGCACGACGTCGAAGTAGTCGGAGCCGTCAAACCGCGCCACCAGCCGCCGGCTCATGGGCGTCTGGTCGCGATCGATGACCACGAGGCGCACATGCCGGACGTCCATGGTCACGGCGTAGCCGAAAATGAGCGTCTGGATGACCGGCACGCCGAAGATCACCATGCGCATCCGGGGATCGCGAAAGATGGAGCGGAATTCCTTCCGCAGAATGGTGAGGATGCGTTCGCCCATGTTCAGTCGATCCGTTTTTTGAATTTCAGAATCGCGGCTGCGGCCACGACGACGGAGAAGATGCAAAGGAAGACGGCATCCGCCCAGAGGGTCTCCAGCCCCACGCCCCGCTGGTAGATGCCCTTGACCAGCGACACGAAATAGCGGGCGGGCACGATATAGGTGATGACCTGCACCGCCGTCGGCATGTTGGGAATGGCGAACATGAAGCCGGAGAGCAGGAAGGCCGGGAGAAACGTCGAGACCATGGCGATCTGGCTGGCCAGCAGTTGCTGGCGGGCCAGCGTGCTCAGGAGAATGCCCTGCGAAAGCGTGCCGACGATGAAAAGCGCCGCCATGGCGAACAGCAGCGCGACGCTGCCGCGGAGGGGCACGTGGAACAGATACACGGCCATGAGCACGGCGATGAGAACATCGACCATGCCGATGACGAAATAGGGCGTGAGCTTGCCGAGGATGATTTCGGCGGGCTTCACCGGAGTGGACACCAACTGCTCCATTGTGCCGCGTTCCCATTCGCGGGCCACGGTCAGCGACGTCAGCAGGGCGGCGATCAGGCCCATGATCACTGCAATCAGCCCGGGCACGATGAAATCCCGGGACTCGAGGTCGGCGTTGAACCAGACGCGGGGCCGCAGGTCCAGCGGCGTCGGCGGGGCGGCGCCGGCGAGGCGGCGGATCTGCTCGAGCGAGATCTGCTGATTGAACGCGCCGGTGATGGCTTGGGTGTAACCCAGCACGATGGCGGCCGTGTTGGAATCGGAGCCGTCGACGATAGCCTGCACCGGCGCCGGCCGTCCGGCGGCGATCCGATCGGCGAAATCGCCCGGAATCACAAGAGCGAGGTCAGCGGTGCGACGGTCGATGGCCCCCTCAAGTTGACGGTAATTCTGCACTTCGCCGACGAAGCGGAAATAGCGTGAACCGAGGAACTGGGCGAGGTAGTCGCGGCTGGCGGCGGTCAGGCTCTGGTCCCACACGACGAACGGCACATGGTCCACGTCGAGCGTGAGCGCATAGCCGAACATGAGCAGCATCAGCATCGGGATGCCGATGGCGAGGCCCAGGCTGCGCGGATCGCGGCGGATGTGCAGCGCCTCCTTGCGGGCCACCGCTCCCAGACGCCGGAGTTTCATGACCGCACCTCCGGGGGCGCCGCTCCGGCGCGTTCGCGGGTCTCGACCAGGGAGACGAATACGTCCTCCAGCGTGGGCGTGATCCGCTCGACACGGTCGAGGCGGATTTCCGCTGCGGTCAGGCGGGCGCGGATGGCGTCGGCCGCCGCCCCGGCGTCGGGCGCCACCGCGTGGAGGCCCTTGCCGAACAGCGCGACCTCGCTGACCTCAGGCAGGCGTTCGATAAGGTCCATGGCGTCGTTGGGCCGGCTGCATTCGATCTCCAGCACGGTGGCCGGCATATGCCGGGTCTTCAGTTCGCGCGGAGTGCCAAGAGCGATCAACTCCCCCCGGTAGACCACCCCCAAGCGGTCACAATACTCGGATTCCTCCATGTAATGCGTGGTGACAAACACGGTGACGCCGCGCTCGGAGAGCGCATAAATCAGGTCCCAGAATTGGCGGCGGCTGTTGGGATCGACCCCGGAAGTGGGCTCGTCCAGGAACAGGATGGGCGGTTCATGAAGCACGGCGCAACCGAGCGCGAGCCGCTGCTTCCATCCGCCCGAGAGTTCACCGGTGCGGGCTCGGCGGTGCGCTTCCAACCCCGCCATCGCGAGCACCCAGGCCTTGCGCTCGGCCTTCTTGGCCCGCGGCAGGCGGTAGATGCTGCTGTAGAAGTCGATGTTCTCCTCCACGGTCAGCTCGTCGTAGAGGGAGAACTTCTGGCTCATGTAGCCGATGCGCGTTTTGATGCGCTCAGTCTCGCGCACGATGTCGAAACCGGCGACGCGGCCCGACCCGCCGGTCGGCGCCAGCAGGCCGCAGAGCATGCGGATCGTGGTCGACTTTCCGGCCCCGTTGGGGCCCAGCAGGCCGAAGATCTCGCCACGCCGCACCGAAAACGTGATGCCGGCGACGGCGCGAAACGTGCCGAAACGCCTCTCCAGTCCGTGAACCTCGACCACGGCTTCCGCGCTGGCTGGCGGCTCAACCCGCATCGCGGGCCTCCTTGCCGGCGGCAAGCACCGACACGAAAACATCCTCGAGCGAGGGCTCCAGAGGATGGAGGGAGACCAACTCAAAACCGGCGGCAGCGACCACCTGGCGGATCGCCGCCTCGGTGGCAGGCAGGTCGACCGCCGCAATGTGGACCCGGTCGCCGAACAGGCCGACCGTGGCGTTGGTCAGATTTTCGCGTAACAAGGCGGCGGTGCGACGCGGCGCCGAGGTGCGCAGTTCGAGCAGCGCCCCGGGCATGAGGGACTTGACCTCCTCCGGCGTGCCCAAGCCCAGCAGGCGGCCCGCATGCAGGAGGGCGAGTCGGTTGCAGCGCTCGGCCTCGTCCAGGTAGGCGGTGGAAATGAAGATCGTCACGCCCTCGCGCACGAGCTGGTAGAGAATGCGCCAGAAGTCGCGTCGCGACACCGGGTCGACCCCATTGGTCGGCTCGTCCAGGAACAGCACCTGGGGGGAGTGGATCAGGGCGCAGGACAGGCCGAGCTTCTGTTTCATGCCGCCGGAGAGGTCGCCGGCCAGCCGTTGTCGGAAAGGGGCCAGGTTGCTGAAGGCGAGCAGGCGTTCGGTGCGGGCGGCGAATTCCCGCCGCGGTACGCCGTAGATGTCGGCGTAGAATTCAATGTTCTCCATCACGGTAAGGTCCGGATACAGCCCGAAGCGCTGGCTCATGTAGCCGAGATGCTCCTTCAATTGTTCCGCCTGCCGCACAACGTCGAAACCCGCCACCTGGGCGGCACCGGCCGTCGGCGCCAGGATCCCGGTCAGCATCCGCATCGTGGTCGTCTTGCCGGCCCCGTCGGGTCCGACGAGGCCGAAGATCTCGCCGGCGGCAACCTCAAGGTCGAGGCTGTCGACCGCGACGAGCTCGCCGAAGGTGCGACGCAGGGAATGGGCCTGGATAACGGGCATGTCGGGACCGAAGAGTTCGCGGACCGCTCACGGACCAATGGGAAAAAAAACGTCGGCCGGCATGCCCGGCTTCAGTTCGTCGTGTGGGTTGGCGACGTCGACTTTCAGCCGGAATACCAGCTTCACCCGTTCCTTCGGCGTCTGCACTGTCTTGGGGGTGAACTCGGCTTCCGAGGCGATGAAGCCGATGGTCCCCTGATAGGTTTTGCCCGGGAAGGTGTCGGTGCGCACGTCGACTCTTTCGCCGTGTTGAATGCGGCCGAGATCGGTTTGGTCGATGTAGGCCCGGACCCAGACATGCGCCAGATCGGCCACCGTGACGACCGGAGTGCCGGGAGACACGTACTCGCCCGGCTCGATGTTTTGCGAGACGACGACGCCAGCCAGGGGCGAGACCAGCCGGGTGTTCTCCACCTGGGTCTCGGCCAGGGCGACCGCGGAGCGCGCCTGTTCCACCCGAGCCTTGGCTTGGGCGATGTCCTCGACGCGGGGACCTTCCTGGACGAGTTTGAGCCGGGCGTCGGCCTCGAGGGCGTGCGCCTGGGTCACCTTGAATTGCGCCTGGGCGGCCTCAAGCTCCCGGTCGGCGACGGCTTCCTTGGCGTGCAGTTCCTGCTGACGGGTGAGGTCGAGCCGGGCGCGTTCGCGCTCGGCCTCCGCACTGTGCAGGGCGGCCTCGGCGGCGGCGATTTCCTGCGGCCGCGATCCGGCTTGTAGTTCGGCCAGCGCCGCCTCGGCGCCAGCCAGCTCAGCACGCCGCAGCGCGAGTTGTTGCTTCTGTTCGACATCCTCCAGACGTGCGACCAGCTGACCGGCCTCGATCCGGTCGCCCTCGGATACCGGGCGCTCGATCACCCGCCCGGGAATCTTGAAACCGAGCTGGGCGTCGGTGACTTCGATGTTGCCCGAGAGCACCAGTCGGCCGTCGGCGCGGCCGTTCGAGCAGGCGGCGAGCAAGAGACCCACGCCGGCAGCCAGCGCGCAATGAATCGCGGATTCAAACCGGGGAAGCTTTTTCACGGGAGGCGAGTTGTTTGGCATAATCTTTGTGGCCGGCGGGAGACAGGATGCCGGCGAAAAAGAGTCGGATAGCCCGTTCGAGGGTCTGGCGGGGAGTGAGCCGGGTTCGTTCCAGCACGGCGGGATCGACCAAGCCGCGGATCGCCTGCAGCCAGAACTCGACGGCAAATTCGGGGTCGACGTCGGCGCGCACCTTGCCCTCGGCCAATCCAGCGCGGATCAGGCCGCCAAAAACATGAGGCACGTTGCGCTGTCGCACCGTGTCGATCTTTTGAAAGAGCGACGGGGCATATCGCTGCAGGTCGTGCAGCATGCCGGGGCTTGCTTTCTCCAGGTTGGAGCCGACGACTTCGATGACGGCGGCGAGTTTTTGGGTGAAGTTGAGCCGGGCGTCGGCCAACA
>JBJKRD010000282.1:0-2836 GCA_046704925.1 Opitutaceae bacterium
GCGCGGAAGCGTGGGCCGGGACGACGACCGGGGACACCGACGGAACGGCCGCCGCCGTGGCCGGCCGGTTGGCGACCGCCGGAGCCACTGGCACCGGCGTGACCGGCCGGGCGGATGGAGACGCCGCGGCGACCACGGCCGCCGGGGGTTCTCCTTTTCGCAGCAGCAAGGTGACGACGACGACCCCGCCGACCAGTACGACGACTCCGGTGACGATGCTGAGCAGGAACGCCTAAAAGCCCGGGGACTTGCTGCGGCGGATCCCGGCGATCACGGTCATTGCGTCGGCCAGCGGAAGTGCGGTCGCGACCGCGGCCCCGGGCTGCTGCTGGCTCTGCTGGCGCTGGGCCTTCTTGAGGGCGTCGTTGATGAGACTCATGCGGGGGGCTCCGGTGGACGGCGGGGTGGGGTGCGACAGTCTCGAAGAGTCGGCCTGACCACGATCAGTTGAGGCGCGACACCTCCTTGATCGCGCGGCGGACGTCCCAGTAGTTTACCTCGTCCGAGTCGCGGACAAAGGCGGAAAGCAGCGCCTTGTCGCAAAGGTTGTTGATCACGCGCGGAATCCCTTTGCTGACCCGGTGAATGGAGCGCATCGCCGGGTTGGTGAAAAAGGGCCGGCCGCTGGCCCCGGCCAGCGTCAGGCGGTGCTGCACGTAGTGTTCGGTGTCGTGCAGGGTCAGGGGCGCCAATTCCGAATGCACGAGGATGCGCTGCCGAAGCTGGCGGAGGCGGTCCTGCGCGAGCGTACTTTTCAATTCGGGCTGCCCGATCAACACAATCTGGAGCAGTTTCTGCTTGTCGGTCTCCAGATTTGAAAGCAGGCGAATCTGCTCGAGCACCTTGAACGACAGATTCTGCGCCTCGTCGATGATCAGCACGATGTCGCGGCCCGCGTCGATGCGGTGCAGCAGCACCCGGTTGATCTGGGCGGCGAGATCATGGTGGCCCTGAGCCAGGTGGGTTTCGCCAAGCTCCGTGAGGATGGCCCGGAGCATCTCGATCTCGGTGATGCGGGAATTGAGAATCAACGCCGTGTCGTAACGCGTGGAATCGAGCTCGTTCAGAAAACGCCGGCAGAGCGTGGTCTTGCCGCAGCCGACTTCGCCGACCAGCACGATGAAGCCTTTCTTCTCGCGCACGCCGTATAGCAAATGCTGCAGCGCTTCCTGGTGGGTCGGACTCAGGTAGAGGAACTTCGGATCCGGAGTGATGTTAAAAGGCATCTCCGAAAGGCCGTAGAAGCTCTGGTACATGATGCAGGGCGGAATTCGGGCAAACGACGTTAACTGCTGACTATTCGAATGCTTTGCAGCGCTAGGCAAGCGGACAGCCCCCGGAGGGAAGAGTTTTACCGTTGCTTCCCAAATGGCGACCGGCTCAAAAACGGTTGCCCGGAGGGCAGATCGGCGCTTATCGAAACTCATTTTCATTTTCCAAATGGTCGCACGCCGCATCATCACGTGGATCTATGCCGGCTTGTTCGTCGTGGTCGGCGTGTTCTCCGGGACCTTTTTTTTCCGCACGTATCAGGAGTATGCCCAGCTCAGGCGGATGGAGGCGGAGAGCCGGCAGCGGCTGGCCCAGGCGGAACTGAAGTTGAAGGAGCAGCAGCAAATTCTGGAGCGGCTGCGGACCGATCCGGCCTATGTCGAAAGAGTCATCCGCCGGCAATTGCGGTACGCGAAACCGGATGAGCTGCTGTTCCGGTTCGATGATTGAGATGAAAAAGCGTTGCCCCGTCCCGGCGCGGCACGTTTTCTGTTCGGCCGCATGAGTGTCACCGGACCATCCGACCCGCTGCGGGAACGATTCGCGCGGGCCGGCCAGGGTCAGGTGTTCGCATTCTGGCCCCGGCTCAACGAGGACGGACGCCGCGGGCTGCGGGAAGAGGCGGGCGAGATCGATCTCGACGAGGTGGCGCGCCTCACGCGGGCGCTGCTGGGAACGGGCGGGGCACCGGCGCTCGATCTCTTGGATCTCGAACCGGCGCCGTACGAAGCACGGCCGGAGAATGGCGGCGATGCCGCGGCCTGGGCGCAGGCGCGCGCGGCGGGGGAGGCAGCGTTGCGGACCGGGCGGGTGGCGGCATTCACCGTGGCGGGCGGGCAGGGCACCCGGCTGGGTTACGACGGGCCGAAGGGCACCTTCCCGGTGACGCCGGTCAAGCGCAAGCCGCTGTTCCAGGTGTTTGCGGAGAAGATCCAGGCGGCCGGCCGCCGTTACGGGCGACCCCTGCACTGGTTCGTCATGACAAGCCACGCCAACCACGCGGCGACGGAGGCGTTTTTCGCCGAGCACCGCCTCTTTGGCCTCGATCGGGCGCGCGTGCATTTCTTTCGCCAGGGCCGCATGCCCGCCGTGGATTTCGCCGGCCGCATCCTGCTCGAGGCGCCGGGCCGGATCGCGCTGAGTCCCGACGGTCACGGCGGCTCGCTGCGCGCCCTGCAGCGGAGCGGCGCCCTGGACCTCATGCGGACGGCAGGCGTCGACGTCATCAGCTACTTTCAAGTCGACAATCCGCTGGTGCGGTGTGTGGACCCGGCGTTCATCGGCTGGCATCTGGTCCGCGCGTCCGAGATGTCGGCGAAGATGGTGCCGAAGGCCTACCCGGAGGAGAAGCTGGGACATTTTTGCCGGCAGCGCGGGCGGCTGGTGGTCATCGAATACAGCGATCTGCCGCTGGCGTTGCAGCGCGCGGTCGACCCGGAAACCGGACGGCTGCGTTACCGCGCCGGCAGCATCGCGATCCACATTCTGGACCGGGAATTTGTCCGGCGGATGGCCGGCACCGGCGCCGCCGGGGCGGCGCTGCCGTTTCATCGCGCCGACAAGA
>JBJKRD010000283.1:0-6958 GCA_046704925.1 Opitutaceae bacterium
GCGCCGGCCTGGGCCGTCGCCACACCCGCCTCGGCGGTGCGCCGGATGCGGCCCCAGAGATCGGGCTCCCAGGCCGCCTGGAGCGAGGCGCTGAAGGCGTTGACCGGCGGGACGGCCGCCGACGCGCGCGCGCGCTGCGCCGAGCCCGCCAGCGAGAGCGTCGGCAGCAGCGGGGCGCGGTCCACGCGGGCCAACTGGCGCGCCTGCTCGTAGTTCGCCTCCGCCTGGCGCAGGGTCTGGTTGGAAGTCGCGACCTGTGCCTCCAGGGCGTTCAGCTCGGCGTCGCCGAAGACCTCCCACCAGGGTCCCCGCACCGCGGCATCCGCCGGCGCGGCGGGCTTCCAGCCCGCGGCCTCCTTGAACGCGGGCGGCGTGGTCACCACCGGCCGCTGGTAGCGCGGGCCCACGGCGCAGCCGGCGAGCAGCAGACTGGCCGCGGCGGCCCACCGTCCGCGCGGTCCGCGGGCCGGGCCCTTCGGTTGATCGGTTCGCATCCGGGTCATGAAGAATGGGACTCCGACCGCGCCGCCGGCGCATCCGCCAGCGGCTCGCGCCACACCGCCGCGCGCAGGCGGTGCACGATCCGCAGCCACAGCCGGCGCAGACGGTCGATGTACAGATAGACCACCGGGGTGGTGTAGAGCGTGAGCAACTGGCTGACGACGAGGCCGCCCACGATCGCGATGCCCAGCGGCCGCCGCAGTTCCGCGCCCTCGCCGTAGCCGATCGCCAGCGGCACGGCGGCGAGGAGGGCCGACATGGTCGTCATCATGATCGGCCGGAAGCGCAGCAGGCAGGCCTTGAAGATCGCCTCGCGCGGCTCCAGCCCCTCGGTGCGCTCCGCGATGATCGCAAAATCGACCATCATGATCGCGTTCTTCTTGACGATGCCGATGAGCAGGATGACGCCGATCAGCGCGATGAGGCTGAACTCCGTGTCAAACAGCATCAGGGCGAGCACCGCCCCCAGCCCCGCCGACGGCAGGGTGGACAGGATCGTCAACGGGTGCGCGTAGCTCTCGTACAGGATGCCGAGCACCAGGTAGATCACGATGATGGCGGCCACGATCAGCACCAGTTCGTTGCCGATCGACCGCTCGTAGGTCCGGGCGGTGCCGGCAAACCCGCCGTGGATCGTGGTCGGCATGTGGATCACCTCGACCTCGCGGTTGATCGCCTCCACCGCCTGGCCCAGCGTGGCGCCCGGCGCCAGGTTTAACGAGATCGTCGCGGCGGCGAACTGGCCCTGGTGGTTCACCCGGAGGGGCGTCGTGCCGAGCTGGTAATGCGCGAAGGCCGACAATGGCACCATGGTCTCGTAGCTCGTGCTCACCGCCTGCCCCGTCGAGGCGCCGCCGCGGCCCCGGGTCGCGATCGCATTCAGGCGGGCATTGCGCACGGCGTCGGCGGCCACCGCCGACGTGCTGGTGCTCCGGGAGGCGGTCGAGATCGTGCCCGCCACCGCGTTGGTCGCCTGGGTGCCGCTGATGCTGCCGCCCGACTTGCTCACATAGATGTCGTTGAGCGCCGACGGATTCTGCCAGTACTGCGGCGCCACCCCCATGACGACATGGTATTGGTTGAGCGACCGGTAGATCGTGGAGACCTGGCGCTGGCCGAACGCATCGTACAGCGTGTTGTCGATCTGGGCCGCGGTGAGCCCGAGACGCGAGGCGGCGTTCCGGTCGATGACGAGGTCGGTCTCCAGGCCGTTGTCTTCCTGGTCGTTGTTGACGTCCGTCAGCACCGGCTCGCGCTTGAGCGCGTCCGTCAGCAGCGGGGTCCACTTGCGCAGGTCCTCGAGCGAATCGGATTCCAGCGTGTACTGGTAGGCCGCGTTGCTCTCGCGGCCGCCGATGCGGATCTCCTGGGCCGGCATCAGGAACAGCCGCGCTCCGGCCACCCGCGCCAGTTGCGGACGCAGCCGCGCGATCACCTGCTCGGAGGAGACCTTGCGGACCGAAAGCGGCTTGAGGCCGAGAAACAAGTGGCCGGACATGCCCCAGTGGCCGCCGCCGGCGATGCCCACGGCGACGTCTACCGCCGGGTCGCTCTGCACGATCGCCAGGAACCGGCGGAGCTTCTGCGCCATGCTTTGAAACGAGATCGTCTGGTCCGCCACGACAAAGCCGAACATGCGGCCGGTGTCCTGTTCGGGAAAGAAGCCCTTCGGCACGATCTTGAAGAGCCAGACGTTGAGGCCGACCGTGAGGGCGAGAATCGCCATCATCAACGGCCCGTGCCCCAGCGCCCAGTGCAGCGTGTGCTCGTAGGCGGCATGCAGGTCGTCGAACATCCGCCCGCTCCAGCGATAGATCCGGCCGTGCCCGCGGCGCGACCCGCGGCCGAGGATCAGGGAACACATCATCGGCGTGGTGGTGAGCGAGACGAACAGCGAAATGACGATCGCGATCGACAGGGTGACCGCGAATTCGCGGAACAGCCGGCCGACGATGCCGCCCATCAGGAGGATCGGGATGAACACCGCGATGAGCGACGAGCTCATGGACAGCACGGTAAAGCCCACCTCGCGCACCCCGGTCAGCGCGGCCTGGAAGCGCGGCATCCCCGCCTCCAGGTGCCGGGTCACGTTTTCCATCACGACGATGGCATCATCGACCACGAAGCCCGTCGCGATGGTCAGGGCCATGAGCGACAGGTTGTCCAGGCTGTACCCGAGCAGGTACATCACGGCGAAGGTGCCGACGAGCGACACCGGCACCGCGATGGCCGGGATCATGGTGGCCCGCCAGTCCCGCAGGAAAAAGAAGACCACCAGAATGACGAGCAGGACCGCGATCGCGAGGGTCGCCTCCACCTCGTGCAGCGACGCCCGGATGGTGATGCTGCGGTCGATGACGAACGTCAGGTTCGCGGCCGCCGGCAGCGACGCCTGCAGTTCCGGGAGCAGCGATTTCACCCGCTCGACCGTGTCGATGATGTTGGCGCCCGGCTGCCGGAACACGACCACGACCACCGCCGGTTTGCCCTGCGAGAACCCGGCGTTGCGGATGTCCTCCACCGAGTCGTAGACGTGCGCCACGTCCGCCAGGCGCACCGGGGCGCCGTTGCGATAGGCGACGATGAGCGACTGGTAATCGGCGGCGGCGGTCGCCTGGTCGTTGCTGTAGATCTGCCAGCGGAAGCGGCTGTCTTCGATCGCCCCCTTCGGCGCGTGGGCGTTGGCCGCCGAGAGCGCGGCGCGCACGTCCTCCAGGCCGATGCCGTAGCGGAACAGCGCCGTGGGGTTGAGATCCACCCGCACGGCCGGCAGGGAACTGCCGCCCACCTCCACGTCGCCCACGCCCGATTCCTGCGAGAGTTTTTGCTGGATGAGCGTCGAGGCGACGTCGTAAAGCTGCCCCTGGCTGAGCGTGGCCGAGGTCAGGGTGAGCACCGCGATCGGCTCGTCCGCCGGGTTGACCTTGCGGTAGGTCGGGTTGCTGTGCAGCGCGACGGGCAGATCCGCCCGCGCGGCATTGATGGCCGCCTGCACATCCCGGGCGGCCCCGTCGATGTCGCGGCTGAGGCCGAACTGCAGCACGATCTGCGTGCTCCCCTGCGTGCTGCGCGAGGTCATCTCCGTCACGTCCGCGATCGTGCCCAGGTGGCGCTCCAGGGGCGTGGCCACAGCCGAGGCCATCGTCTCCGGGCTTGCCCCCGGCATCGAGGCGGACACGACGATGGTCGGAAAGTCCACCTGCGGCAGCGGCGACACCGGCAGGTGGAGGTAGGCCATGACTCCCGCCAGCGCGATGCCGATCGTGATCAGGGTCGTCCCCACCGGCCGATGGATGAAGGGCGCGGACAGGTTCACGTGGCCTCCTCGGGCGCCGCCGCGGCCGGCGCCACCGCGGCCCGCGGATGCAGCCGGCGCGCCAGGCGGTCGAACGCCAGGTAGATCACCGGCGTGGTGAACAGGGTCAGCACCTGGCTGACCGCGAGGCCGCCCACGATCGTCAGCCCCAGCGGGTGGCGCAGCTCCGAGCCGGTGCCCCCGCCGAGCATGAGCGGCACGGCCCCGAGCATGGCCGCCATCGTGGTCATCAGGATCGGCCGGAAACGGAGCAGACAGGCCTGATAGATCGCCTCGCGGGGCGGCCGCCCGTTCTCCCGCTCGGCCTCGAGCGCAAAGTCGATCATCATGATGGCGTTTTTCATCACGATGCCGATCAGCAGGATGATGCCGATGATTCCGATCACGCCGAGGTCGTCGTGCGCCAGCATCAGCGCCAGCAGCGCGCCGATGCCGGCCGAGGGCAGCGTCGAGAGGATGGTCACCGGGTGGATGAAGCTCTCGTAGAGGACGCCCAGGACGATGTACACCGTCAGGACCGCGGCCAGCAGGAGGAACAGTTCGTTCGACAGGGAGGCCTCAAACGCCAGGGCCGCGCCCTGGAAGCTCGTGATGATGCTTCGCGGCATCCCCAGTTGCGCCTCCACGGCGCGGACGGCGTGGACCGCCGCGCCGAGCGAACCGCCCGCCGGCAGGTTGAACGAGATGGTGTTGCAGGGGAACTGCCCGAGGTGGTTGATCAGCAGCGGCGCCGTCCGCACCTCGATTTTGGCGATCGCCGAGAGCGGCACCTGCCCGCCCGCGGCCGACGGCAGGTAGATCTGCCCCAGGGAGGCCGGGGAACGCTGCATGGCGGGGTTGGCCTCCATGATCACCCGGTACTGGTTCGCCTGGGTGAAGATGGTCGAGATGATCCGCTGCCCGAAGGCGTCGTAGAGGGCGTTGTCCACCGTCGCCGCCGTGATTCCGAAGCGCGCCGCCGTGTCGCGATTCACGTCGACATAAGCCGCCAGCCCGTTCGGCTCGTAGTCGCTCGCCACGTCGGTCACCTCCGGCCGGTTCCGCAACGCCGCCACCATTTTCGGCACCCACGTCGCCAGCTCGTCGGCGTTGGCGCTCTCCAGCACGAACTGATACTGCGTCCGGCTGACGTGGTCCTCGATCGTCAGGTCCTGGACCGGCTGCAGGTAGGCCGTGATCCCCAGCACCTTCGTCGTTTCCGCGTTCAGGCGGTCGATGATTTGGGTGACGTCGTCGCGCCGCTCATCCTTGGGCTTGAGGTTGATCATCATGCGCCCGGTGTTCAGCGTCGCATTGATGGCGTCCACGCCGACAAACGACGAGAGGCTGACCACGTCCGGATCCTGGAGGACGACCGCCGCCAGCCGCTCCTGCAGCCCGCTCATCCGCTCGTACGAGACCGAGTCCGACGCCTGGGTGATGGCCTGGATCAGGTCGGTGTCCTGCACCGGGAAGAAGCCCTTCGGGATGACCACGTAGAGGAACGCCGTCAGCGCGAGCGTGCCGACCGCCACCGCGAGGGTGAGCCCCTGGTGGTCGAGCACCCAGCGCAGCAGGCGGTCGTACCCGGCGATCAGGCGGTCGAACCACGCCCCCGCCAGCCGGCTCCAGGCCGGCTCCCGGGACCGGCCCTGATGCTTGAGGAGCTTGGAGCACATCATCGGCACCAGGGTCAGGGAGACCGTGGCCGAGATCAGGATCGTGACCGCGAGGGTGATCGCGAACTGGCGGAACAGGCGGCCGACCACGTCGCCCATGAACAGCAGGGGGATCAACACCGCGATGAGCGAGATCGTCAGCGAAATGATGGTGAAACCTAACTGGCTGTATCCCTTGAGCGCCGCCTCGCGCGAGGAGTCGCCCTGCTCCACGTAGCGCGCGATGTTCTCGATCATCACGATCGCGTCGTCCACCACGAACCCGGACGCGATGGTCAGGGCCATGAGGGTCAGGTTGTTCAGGCTGAAGCCGAGCAGGTAGATGAAGGCAAAGGCGCCGATGAGCGACAGGGGCACCGAGAGGCCCGGGATGACCGTGGCCGGGACGTTGCGCAGGAACAGGAAGATCACCAGCACCACCAGGGCCACCGCCAGCGTCAGCTCGAGTTCCACGTCGTTGATCGAGGCGCGGATCGTGTTGGTCCGGTCGGTCAGCACGCCGACCGTGATCGACGACGGCAGCGAAGCCTTCAGCGCCGGCAGCAGCTCCCGGACGCTTGCGACGACTTGGATCACGTTCGCTCCGGGCTGGCGCTGGATGTTGAGGAGGATGGCCGGCGTGGTGTCGACCCAGGCCGCCAGCTCCTTGTTTTCCGGCGCGCTTTCCACCGTGGCGACGTCGCCCAGGCGCACCGCCGAGCCCTTGCGGTACGCCAGGATCAGATTGCGGTATTCTTCCGGAGTCCGGAGCTGGTCGTTCGCGTTGATCGTGAACGCCCGCTGCGGTCCGTCGAAGCTCCCCTTGGCGGTGTTGGCGTTGCCGTTCGTGACGGTGCTGCGCACGTCGTCGATGTTCAGTCCGTAGGCGGCCAGCTCGGTGGGATTGAACCGGATGCGCATGGACTGGCGCTGACCGCCGCCGATGCTGACCAGCCCCACCCCCGGCAGCTGGGAAAGCTTCGAGGCCAGGCGCGTGTCCACGAGATCCTCGACCTCCGTCAGCGGCAGGGTCTTGGAGGTGATGGCCAGGGTGAGCACCGGGGCGTCCGCGGGGTTCACCTTGGCGTAGATCGGCGGCGCCGGCAGGTCCGATGGCAGCAGGTTGCTCGCGGCATTGATCGCCGCCTGCACCTCCTGCTCGGCCACGTCCATGCTCAGACTCAGGTCGAACTGGAGCGTGATGATCGAGGCGCCGGCGGAACTCGTCGACGACATCTGCTTGAGTCCGGGCATCTCCCCCAGTTGCCGCTCCAGCGGGGCGGTCACCGACGACGTCATCACGTCGGGACTGGCCCCGGGATAGAACGTCTGGACCTGGATGGTCGGATAGTCCACCTCCGGCAGCGCGGACAGCGGCAGGAACCGGAACGCCACCAGGCCGACGATCAGAATCGCCGCCATCAGCAGCGTGGTGGCCACCGGCCGGAAAATGAAGATGCGGGACGGATTCATCGCTGGCGCTCAGCCCGAGGCGGGCGGCGGA
>JBJKRD010000284.1:0-8122 GCA_046704925.1 Opitutaceae bacterium
GATGAAGGCCCGGCTGGGCGACGCCCTGCGGCGCAACGACGTGAGCGAGGAGGCGGTCGCCTACATCCTGAAGTCGCTGGCGTCATTTGCCCTCTACGGGTTTCCCGAGAGCCATGCGATTTCGTTCGCGCTTATCGCCTACGCCTCGGGGTGGCTGAAGGTGCACCGGCCGGCGGTGTTCTACGCGGCGCTGCTCAACAACCAGCCGATGGGTTTCTACAGCGCGGCGACGCTGGTGCAGGATGCGCGGCGGCACGGCGTGAAGGCGCTGCCGGCGTGCGTGCAGCAGTCCGACGAGCTCTGCCGGGTCGACGACGAGGCGACGATCCGGCTCGGCCTCGCTTCAGTCCATGGCGTGCGCGCCACGGCGGTGCAGGCGATGCTGACGGCGCGCCGGGAGCGGCCGTTCGGCTCGCTCGGGGATTTTTTCCGGCGCACGGCCTTCAATCCCGCGGAGCGGCGGGCGCTCGCCGGGGCGGGGGCGCTCAACGCCCTGGCCGGCCACCGCCGCGCCGCGCTCTGGGAGGTCGAGGCGGCGCCGGCCGGGGACGATCTGTTCCGCGCCGTGGCGGAGGACGCCGAACCGGCCCCGGGGCCCCTGGAGCGCATGACGCATCTGGAGCGGTTGCAGGCGGACTACACGCACCTGTCGCTCACCACCGGCGTGCATCCGATGAAGCTGCTGCGGGCGCGCCTGCCCGACCTGTGGCCGGCGGCGGACCTGCCGCAGGCGGCGCCCGGCGCGCGGATCAAGATCGGCGGCGCGGTGATCACGCGGCAGCGGCCCGGCACGGCCAAGGGTTTCTGCTTCATCACGCTGGAGGATGAGACCGGGCTGGCCAACGCGATCGTGCGGCCGAAACTTTTCGAGGAGGCGCGACTGGTCATCAATCTGGAGCCGGCCCTGGTGATCACCGGCCGGGTGCAGAACGAGCAGGGCGTGATTCACATCATGGCGGAGGAGATCGCCGGCCTGACCGATCCAGGCCTGCCGGCGCAGCCGTCCCACGATTACTCGTGACGAGCGGCTCCCGCCGCCACGACTCCGTGACCGCGCGCCTTTCTTCCGGGCCGCCGGCCGCGATCGCGGGCACCGCGTGCTGTCGCGCGCTCAGGCGCGATGCGCTTCGCGCAGCACTTCCGCGAACCACTGCATCCGCGCCCGGGCCTTGGCGCTGCGCACGCTGAGGGCCTGCAGCTCGGCCAGCGCCGCGACCGCCGTCGACGGCAGGAGACTCTTTTCCGACCGCGCCGCCTTCGCAGGCTTGCCATCATCTCCCGCCACCTCGATCCGCACCATCCGGTGCAGCTCTTCGGGCAGCAGATCCATGATATAGGCACGGGCGAGTTCGCCGCTCTCCTCGGAATTCTTGCCGACGGCTTTGGCGAGAAGTCCCAGATGATCCGGCCGGACGGTCCGGTATTTGCCTTTCAGATAATTGTTTACGCGACTCACCGCAATCCCGGTGGCCGCGGAGGTTTGAACTTGGTTTATCCCGTTGCGCTCCATGAGCATCAGGAGCGTGTTGGAAAAAAACTGAGTGCGACGAGCTGGATGCGTTGATCTCGGCATGGCGATTTCGGAGGTTTATTGAAACGTGGGTCGAAAGCTGAATCGTTGAAAAAGAACTGATAGGTGTTGGCTGTATAAGTCAATCACATCTAATAGCTTATATAACTCAGAGAAAACTCTTAGCTCTGCAATTTCGTGACACTGAAGCCGGTACAAACAAGGCGATCTGTTTGTTACGTCCATTAGCGGTTTATGGCGGACGGATTTTTGGTAGCCGCTGAGTGCCAAGGGCATGATGACATTCGGAGATCGTATGAAGAGCCTTCATGGGCCCGCGCTGCCGGCGATCACGCGGCGTCTGTCGTACGGCGACAGCCGCTGAAGACGGCCCGATGGGCTTCAACGAAGGCGGAAACACATTTGTCTTCGGATAACCCGGAATGTTGCGGAATCGTCACAGAGTCGCCGACCTCGCCCTGCCGGTCGCCCGACGACGCGACCCGCGCGCGGCAAGCCTTGGATCGCCGGCGGCATGACCGGCATCGGGCGTACGCAACGTCGCGCGTCCTGATGCCGGGCTGCCGGAATTCAGTCGGACAAGAGACCTCGTCGTTTCCGCGGCAGTACCGGGGCGGGGCCTGCGGGGTCCCGTCCTGCCCGGTGACTCAGGGATTCTCCATGGCCCGCAGCGTCCAGAAATCGTCGGCGAGATTCGAGTTGGCGAGGTAGTCATAGGGCATGGTGAAGTATCCGGCCATTCCCCAGTCGGCTCCCCAGGAATTCCGAACAATGAAACGCTTGGTCGAATCCTGGTAACCCACGGCCATGACCGCATGGCCGCCCAGCGCCTTCTCCTTCGGTTTGGGCAGATTCAGTTTGCCCGTCTTGGCCACGGCGGGCGACTCGAATGCCTCGTAAACGGTAAACCCGAAGACAAACGGAAAACCTTCCGCCAGGCAGCTCCTCATTTCCTGCAGGGTGAGGATCCGGTGGTAGGACAGCACCTGGTGCGTGAGCGCCTGGCGATAACAGCTCGCGGGCGGTTTCTGGGTAAACTTGCTGATCAGGTAGGGCCACTTTTGCTCGGTGCAGACGCCCTGCTTCACGAGCACCTTGACGCCGTCGCGAATCATGGCCCCCGCATCCTCGCTGATGGTGCCTTCCAGGGCCCGCTCGTTGTAATAGATAAACAACCGGCTCAGATCCGTCGGCGGCTTCCCCGCCTGCTTCTCCAGAAATTCGAGGTTTCCGGCGAGCGCATTCGCGGTGCAACTGCCCAGTTGTCCCTGGTTCTCGACCGGCGAGCACATTTCGCGCAGATCGGTCGCGAGCGGCAGTTTTTTCGGCGGGGCGGCGATCGCCGCGTAGAGCTTGTCCCGTTGATCGGGACGATCGGGCATCCATCCATACCAGGCGTTGATCTTGCTGGGCTTGTTCATGGGGCTGACCTCCTTGATTAATGTTGGGGATTCGGTTGCGGGGAAAAGGCTGTCTGGATTCCGCCGGTAACCCGGCTCCGGCGCGGCCGGCGGTCCATGGTGGCAAAGACGTTTCGGGACGACGTGAAGCCGGTCCGGATTCGCCGCCGTGATCGCGGGCGGACCGCCAACCGCCGCGGCGGTTTCATTCCGCGGATTTTTTCCAAGCGTGGCGAAGGCGACCGCTCGAAGAAGCCGGAGTGCATGTTGAAGACCGCGCGGGTACGGACGTTCGGACCAATGAACTCCCGAGCGGCAAAATCGCAAACGGTCGATCATCCCGGAAGACCGGTGACGTCGAGGCACGGGCGGCGAATGGCGTGGCGGGGCAACCGGCGCCCGGACGGGATCCCGCCCTGGCCGGTGACAACTCGGGAATTATCCCGATTTTGGGCCAACGAATTCCTTCGCAACGACATCGGCCGACGGGTTCGCTCTTGAGATCGCGGCCCGCGCGGTTATTGTGGAGGCATCGCAGACAAAGGTCGTGGCTACAAGAACCGCGCCGATAGGAAAAAAAGTACGGCACCGGACTGCGGTTTGAGTGGTCTTAAATGCAAAGAGACTGTGGTACCCATGAAAACCAAGACATTTTTTCCCGCGGCGGTGTTCGCCGCCGCTTTCATGTCCGCGGGTCTGATCGCGCAGTCAGCCGCGCCGGCCCAGCCGGCCGCCCCGCCGCAGCCGGCCGCTCCGCCATCGGCGCCGGCAGTCGCTGATTCGCCAGCGAGCCCGCTGCCGACGCCCAATTCGATCATTTACATTCCCCGGCTGCCAACGCCAGGCGAGCTGTCCAGCGCCGCGGCGGCGCAGGGGCTGACGATCGAGAAGATCGAGCAGACCAGCGCCCGGATCACCGTGGTGTACCGGCATGCCGATGGGCAGACCAATACGGTCGCCTACGAGCTGCTTCCGGCCGCCGGAGTCGCTCCAGCAGTCACGACGGCGCCGGTGGCCCCGGCACCGTCCACCACCGTGATCTACACAACGCCGACCCCGGCCTACTATTATTATGATCCGTACTATTACGGATGGCCCTGGTCATGGTCGTGGCCGGTTTCCTTCGACATCGGCATCGGCTACCGGTACCACAGCTTCGGTGGAGGCTTCCGGCATTTTGACCGCGATTTCCGTGGCGGCGGCCATTGGGGTGGCGGACACGGGGGTGGGTTCCATCGCCGCTGAACGACGGCAGGGTCGATTTTCCAGTTCCAATATGAAAACCCTCACCGTCATGCGGCAAAAGGGCAGACTGATCCTCCCGGCGATTCTCGCCGCCCTGTTGGGCGGGTGTGTGGGCGTCGGCCCCAACACCCAGCAGGGCGCCGTGACGGGCGGTACGCTCGGCGCGATCGCAGGCGGCATCATTGGCAACAACAGCGGCCACCAAACCTGGGAGGGAGCGGCGCTCGGCGCCGTGGCCGGCGCCATCGCGGGAGGCACGCTCGGCAATAGCGTCGACAACCAGCAGGGGACCCTGTACGGCCAGCCGCAGGCGGCACCAACGGCGGCGGTGCAACGGGTTCCCAGCGTGCCGCCGCCGCCATCGTCACAACCGGCGGATGTGGTCACACCGTCCCCGGCGCCGAATGCAATCTGGATCCCGGGCTATTGGGCTTACACCGGGTCGAGTTACGTATGGACCGCCGGGAGGTGGGAAATCCCGCCTCCGGGCCGGCATATCTACGTGGCGCCCTATTGGGCTTTTCAGGACGGCGGCTACGTCTTCGTCAACGGCTACTGGCGTTGAGCGGCTGCATCTCCGGCCGCTGCCGGACCGCCCCGCCGGCGGCCGCGGTCGGTGTCACTTCCGGAAGTTGCCGATCGGACGATTTGCGGCGATGCTGGCTTCGGCCCGCGACCAGCCGTCGATTAGGAATCTCTCATGAGGACCGTTGCAGCGTACGCCATACCCGAAGATGCATACCTCGCGAAGGCCCGCCTCGAGGGCAGCGGGGTTGCCGCGACCATCCGGGACGATGTCACGTCCTCGGTCTATTGGATGAACGCGAACGCCATCGGCGGACTGAAGGTCGACGTCGCCGACGAGGATTATGCGCGTGCGCTGGAGGTGCTGGAAATACCGGCGGCGGCGCCCGGAATCCCGCAGTGTCCGTTTTGCGGCTCGACCAACGTACGGCTGCGCAAGCTGAAACCGTGGGCGGCGATCCGCCTCGGGCTGGGCCTCGATTCATCGCCGGCCTCGCGGAAGGCCGGATGTCTGGCCTGTGGCCGGTCGTTCGCGGTCGATTCCCGGCCGCGGAGCCGCTGACGCCCACACCGGACCGGCGGCCGACCGGCGTCCGGCGAAATCGACTGGCCAGGATTCGCGGTTGTCCCAAATGTCTGACCTTGGATGAAGATCATCGCCGGCATCCTCGCGGGACTGCTAAGCGCGCACACCTGCCTGGCGGCACTTTCGTGGGCGGCGACCGACCAGGAGCTCAACCCGGCCGTGGGTCAGCAATCGGTGTCGGCGATCTACCACTTTCGCAACGCGGGCGACCAGCCGGTGCGGATCGTGGCGCTCGATCCAAGCTGCCGCTGCGTGGCGGCGGCGCCGGACAGGGGGGAATACGGGCCCGGGGAAGGCGGCGAGATCCGGGTGGACGTGGCTCTCACCGGGTACGTGGGTCGGCTGCGCCGGAGTGTCGCGGTGGAGACGGATGACCCGGCGCACCGATTCTACGAGCTGACGCTGACGGTGAATGTACGGGAGCCGGTCGCCATCACCCCCCGCTTCCTATACTGGCGCACGGGCGAGGCGCCGGCCGAAAAAAGCCTGACGGTCGTGCTGGCCAATCCGGCGAACACTTCGCTCGGCGCGGCGACCAGCGACAGCGCGCAGTTTCACGTCCGGCTGGAGCGGGCGACGGCCGGAGAGTACCGGATGTTCGTCGAGCCCGCCGGCACGGGAGTCGCGACCAGCGCGGTGATCCGCCTGACGGCGACCATCGGCGGGGCGGCCCAAACCTATATCATTTACGTGGCGGTCAAATAGCGGCGGAGCCCGATGAGCGAAGGGGCAACCATCTATGTCCGGGCCCTGCGCCAGTCGGCGGCCTTGCTGGTGGTGGCCTTGATTCCGGCGCTCCTCGCCGCGGCTTTTCATCCGCGACGGCCGTCATGGCTCCCGACTCCGGCGGATCAGGCCGAGGTGACTCTGGCCGAAATCGCGACGTGGGGCGCACCGGCGCTGTGGGTGGACGCGCGGGACGCCGCGGCCTACGCGAAACAACACGTTCCGGGCGCGCTGGCGCTGGACGAGGCTCACTGGGAGTCGGATTTGCCGGCATTCATCAAAGCGTGGCAGCCGGGCATGAAGGTGGTGGTCTACTGCGATGACCGGGCGTGTGGCGCCAGCCAGGCGGTGGCGCAGCGATTGCGTCGGGAACTGGGGATTGGCCAGGTATACGTGCTGAAAGGAGGGTGGAGCGCATGGCGCGCGGCCCAAGAGCAACGGCGGAAATGATCGTCCGGTTCGCGCTGGGCGCGGTGTTTGTGTACGCGGGCGCCCTCAAGGCCGCGGCTCCCGCGGCTTTTGCTTCCGCCGTGTTCCACTTCCGGTTGCTGCCCTATCCGGCGGCGGTGGCGGTGGCGCTGTATCTGCCCTGGCTGGAGATGGTCTGCGGGGTGGGATTGCTCTGGCGGCGCACCCGACTGGGGGCGCTGAACCTGCTGCTCGGCCTGACGCTGGTGTTCTGCGGTGCGCTCGCCAGCGCCTGGTACCGGCATCTCGACATTGCCTGCGGATGTTTCGGCGGGGCCGCGGACGGGCCGGGGACCCTGGCCTTCAGTCTGGCCCGCAGTGCGCTGCTGGCGGTGGTCAGCGCCTACCTGTTGGGGGAGGAGCTGGCGCGGCTGGCGGCCCTTGCCAACGCGGGGGCGGCCGATGCGGGCCGCGGCTGAGCCCCCGGATTCCGCTTGGCCTGCGCGCCTTCCTGTCGTTTTAACTCTGGCTGCGTTGAAGATCCTCGACCGCCATATTCTCACGGAGTGGTTGAAGATTCTGGGGCTCGTCCTGGCGGCGGCCCTGGGCCTGCTGGTGATGCAGCAGATGTACGACGACTTTGGCAACCTGCTCGATGCGGGCGCCCGCGCGGTCGACATCGTGATGTACTACACCGTGCTGATGCCGAGCTTCCTCACCGTCGTGCTGCCGCTGGCGGTGCTCGTGTCGGTGCTGTACAGCCTCGGCCGCCTGCATCGCGACAACGAGTTCACGGCGATGCGGGCCGCCGGCCTCAGCGTATTCCGCCTCACCCGCGGGATCTGGCTGGTGGGTATCCTGTTCAGCGGCGTGATGTGGGTGTGCAACACCCGGCTGGTGCCGTGGTCGGTGGAGGAGTCGCGCCAGATCAAGGAGAGCCTCGAGTTCCGGGAGGAGGCGCGCGCCGGCGGGGGTGAGCACATCGGTCTGGTCACGAGCGTGGGCTTCGACAATCGCACGGACGGCCGCATGTGGTATATCAACAGCTACAGCCGCTTCGCCGGCCGGGCGTTCGGGGTGACCGTCTCGGTGCTGGATGCGCGGCGGCACGAGACGACGCGGTACCTGGCCCGGCAGGCCCAGTACAATCCGGCGACGCGATCCTGGACCTTCTTCGACGGGTACGAGGTGAAGTTCGATCCCGCCACCGGGGAGATGCAGGGGCTGGTTCCGTTCACCGAGCGCACCTTTCCCCATTTCCACGAGGATCCCGGGCTCATGCTCCTGATCGATCGCGACCCGCTGGACCTTTCCTTCCGCGAGTTGCATCGCCTCATCGTCTACCTGACCGCCGAAGGCAGCCCGAAGGTGACGCGGTACGCCGTCCGTTATTACCGGCTGATCGCCGACACGTTCGGCTGCCTGATTGTGATCGGCATCGCCATTCCGTTCGCGGTATCGGGGGTGCGGGTGAGCCCGGCCGTGAGCGTCACCAAATCGCTCGGCCTTTTTTTCGTGTACTACCTGCTCGTGAGCCTGGCCGGCATGCTCGCCATGCGGGATATTCTGACGCCCGAGGCGGCGGCCTGGATGCCCAATCTGGCGATGGCCGGGCTGGCCACCTGGTTGATCGGACGCCTGCGTTGAGAGACCGCCCGGATCAGGTTCGCAGATAGGAGGCGCCGTTCAGGTCGACGATGC
>JBJKRD010000285.1:0-9519 GCA_046704925.1 Opitutaceae bacterium
CTGCTGGGCGGTCTTGGCGTTGCGGTTGGGCACCCCGCCCTTCCCGTCCGGACCATGGCAGCCGGCGCAGCCGTATTTCTCGAAGACGAGCCGGCCGCGCTGGATGGGGGTCATCATCGAGGGCACGGTCACGGCGACCTTCTTGGTGCCCAGGCTCTCCACAAAGTCGGTCAGCGCGCGGGCCTCGGCATCGGTGAAGCCAAACCGCGGCATGACCGTGCCGGGGCTGACGGCCTGCGGGTCGCGGAAGTGCTTGATCAGCCAGCTGCGGGACCGTCGCTGCCCGACGTCGTCGAGCGCCGGGCCCACCTTGCCGCCCACCCCGCCGACGGAGTGGCAGCCGATGCAGCCCTTCTCCTGGAACAACTGGCGCCCCTCGCTCGTGCTCGGGATCACCTTCATGGAGGAGTAGTAGCCCGGCAGCTGTTCGCCGGTCTGGCTCAGCATGAAGAGCGTGATGGCGTCGAGGTCGGAGGGGGAGAACTTCTGCGGCGGCATGCCCGAGCCGGGCGAGACGCTGGCGGGCGAGAGGAAGTGGGCGCGCAGCCACTCCGGCGAACGCCGGGCGCCGACGCCGTCCAGGTCAGGGCCGATGACGCCGCCGACGCCGTCGAGCTTGTGGCAGCCGCGGCAGCCATGGGTCTCGAAGAGCGCGGCGCCGCGGGCCAGCTCGGGCGCGGCCGGGTTGTCGGTGGCCTGGTGGCACTGCCCGCACGAGGCCTGGATGTACTTGAGCGGCAGCATCGGCGAATCCCAATGCGGCACGTCGCCGTGGGCGGCGGCCGCGGTGGTGGCGCGGCCCTGGCCGCGATGGCAGATGGTGCAGCCGAACTTGTCGAACGGATGCTCGTCGTGCGCCGGATGATAATCGAGCGGCTGGGCGTGGCCGGCGTAGCTCGGATCCTCCACGGCGAGATGGCACGTGGTGCAACGGTCCACCCGGCCGAGTTGCGGCAGGAGGATCTGGTGAATCTGGATGGGCGTGGTCTCGGCGAGCTGGCGCTGCTGCGGCGTCGTGGCCCGCTGGATCTCATCCTGGATGTACTCGCGCTGGTAGACCTTCCACTGGCGGTGCTGGTCGCGGTAATAGGCAACGATCACCAGAATGCCGACCAGCAGGCCGAGGGCCGTGAACACGCCGTAGAACTTGCGGAGGGAGCCGTCGTTCATGTCAGGAGCCCTCCGTCTGGGTTTGCGCCGGCGGATGCCGCCAGGGGACCTGCCAGGCCCAGTTGGGTCCGCGGAAGAAGGTGCCGATGATCGTCAGGGCGATGGCCACGACCAGGACCAGGGTGAAGATCGTGTTCGCCAGGGTGCGTTCGCGGGCGAACCAGCGGCCGATGCCCTGCCGGCCGCGGTCGAGATACGGCAGCATCACCAGCGTCAGCACCAGCACCCCCGGCACCACCACCCCGCCCCAGAAGGCCGAATGGCTGACCAGCTCCTGCAGGCCGAGGAAGTACCACGGCGCCTTGGCCGGGTTGGGCGGATGCACCGGGTTGGCCACCTGCTCGAGCGGGGCGTTGAAGAAGATGGCAAGAAAGAGCACCGCGGCGATCACGACCAGGAAGAGCAGCAGCTCGCGGAACACGAGGTTGGGCCAGGAGAAGACCTCGTCGTCGGGGTCGCGGCCCACCTGCGGGCTCGTGCCGCGGGCCAGTTCCATCAGGCCGTAGCTCTTGTTCGTGGGCAGACGGCCGAGCTCGACCTGCTGGACCTCGTCGGCCGCCTCGTCCGGGCGGGCGAGCCCGCCGTCCTTGCGCACCCGCCAGAGATGGACGGCGATCAACACCGCCGCGAAACCGGGCCGGACGATGACGTGGAGGGCGTCGAAGCGGTTCAGCCCCTCCTGCCCGACGACGTGGCCGCCGAGGAGGAGGAACTTGAGCCTCTGGCCGATGAAGGGAGCATATCCGGCGATGCTGGTGCCGACCGTGATCGCCCAGTAGGCGAGCTGGTCCCACGGCAGCAGGTAGCCGGTGAAACTGAGCCCGAGCGTCAGCAGGAACAGGCTCGTGCCGACCAGCCAGTTGAACTCCCGCGGCCGTTTGTAGGCGCCGGTGAAATAGACCCGGCAGAGGTGCAGCAGCACGAAGATCACCATGAGGTGCGCCGCCCACCGGTGCATATTGCGGACGACCAGGCCGGCGGAGACGACGAACTGCAGGTCCTTCATCGCGTCGTACGCGCGGTCCGTGCTGGGCACATAATAGAACATGAGCAGCACACCGGTGCCGATCAGAATGAAGAGCAGGTAAAGCGAGATCAGACCCAGGCCGAGCGTATAGCCGGGCTTGAGCGCATGCCGGTTCACCTTGGCCGGCTGCACGTGCAGCAGGAAACTGGACACCATCGCCTGCGAGCGCTCCAGGTTGCTTTGGGGCAGGCCGACGCGGAACACCGAGCGGCCCACGCGGGTGCGTTCAAACCATTTCCAGATCCGTTTGGGCAGGGGCGCGTTCACAGCACGAGGAATTTGTCGGCTCCGACGGTCCGGGTCTTGTCCACCACCAGGTAGTTGTCCTTGCTCAAGGTCACCAAAAACCATGCCAGCGCGCGCGGGGCGGGTCCGCCCAGCACCTGGCCCTGGTTGTTGAAAACGCTGCCATGGCAGGGGCAGTGGTAACCGGTGTTGGTGCGGTTCACGGTGCACCCGAGATGCGTGCAAACCGCCGAAAGACAGCGATAGGTGTTGCCCCGGCGCACGATGAACACCCGCTCGTCGCCCAGGAAGGTCACGGAACCGTCGGCGTAATCGTCCGGCCGGCCCGCCTTGAAGCGCAGGCTGGGTTCGTAGAGCACGTTCGGCGTCAGAAACCGCACGGCGGCGGCCGACGAAGCGGCCACGGCAAAGGCCGCCGAGACCCAGCCGAGCGCCAGTTGGAAGAATCCCCGGCGGGTCGGCTGCTCCCGATCGTTGGCGGAGGGCGGGTTCATCTCAGGCGGGGACCCATTCGACGCGTTCCATGGTGATGGCTCCGGTGGGGCAGCGCACGGCGCACAAGCCGCAGCGGATGCAACGGGTTTCGTCCTTGATGATCGCCCCCTGCTCGCCCGGGGCGGGCACCCGGCCGTAACGCGCGAGAAAAGCGGCCTGCAGATTCGCGTCGCCCCGCAGGGCCGCGACATCGACCAACCGCAGGCAGAACTCCGGACACACGTCCGCGCAGCCGCCGCAGAGGATGCACTCGTCGCCGTTGAACACCGGACCCACGTGGCACTTCAGGCAGCGGTCGGCCTGCCGGCGCGCGGCCGGTTCGGGATAGGCCTTTTCCACCTCGGCGATCCCGATGCGGCGGTCCAGCGGCAATGCGGGCGGCGGGCGGCGGAGGAGCTTCTCAAAGTCGGGCTTCATCCGGTAGGTGGCGCGGTTGAAAATGGTCACCCGCGCCCGACGCGGCTCCGGCGGCAGGCGCCCGGTGAGAAACTTCGCGATCGAGCCGGCCGCCTTCTTGCCCTCGGCAATCGCGGTGATGACGATCCGCGGCCCGAACGCCGCGTCGCCGCCCGCGAACACGTCGGGCCGCGAGGTCGCCATGGTCTGCGGGTCCGCGAGCAGCGTGCCGCGGGGCGTCACCTTCAGGCTGTCCTCCGGGCGGATCCAGGAAAGGTCCGGGGCCTGGCCGATCGCGAGCACGACCGTGTCGCAGTCCACGCGCTCCTCGCTGCCCTCGATGAATTGGGGGCTGAACCGCCGGTTCTCGTCGAACACCCGGGCGCATTTCACGAGCTCGATGCCGGTCACCCGGCCGTCGGCCCCAAGGATGCGTCTCGGCCCATACCGGGGGTGCAGCCGGATCCCCTCCTCCTCGGCCTCCGCGATCTCCTCCCGCGCCGCGGGAATCTCGTCGAGACTCTCCAGGCAGTACATGTGCACCTCGGGCACGCCCTTGCGGATCGCCTCGCGCGCCACGTCCAGTGCGAGGCGCACCTCGTCGGGCGCCTCCGGCTCGCGCGCGGTCAGTTGCTCGAGCGCCGAGGCGGCCTGGTGCAGCGCCGCCCGCAGCTCGGTCTCGCTCATGCCGGACAGCCGCTCGGCCTGCCGGACCACCGATCGCGCCACGTCGAAGGCCACGTTGCCGCCCCCGATCACGACCACCTTCCGGCCGAGGGTGACCCGGTAGCCCAGGTTCACGTTGAGCAGGAATTCGATCGCCCGCAGCACGCCGTCGAGCTGGACGCCCTCGATGGCCAGCTCGCGGCTCCGGTGGGCGCCGATGCCGAGAAACACCGCCTCGAAGCCCTGGCGCCGGAGGTCCGCGAGCGCAAAGTCCCGGCCCAGTTTCGCGTTGAGGCGGATCTGCACGCCCAGCGCCTCGATCGCCTCGATCTCGGCCCGGATGATTTCGCGGGGCAGCCGGTACTCGGGCACCCCGAGCACGAGCATGCCGCCGGTCAGGTGCTGCGCCTCGAACACCGTCGGGGCGAAGCCCATCAGCGCCAACTCGTGGGCACACGAAAGACCCGCCGGCCCGCCCCCGACCACCGCCACCTTGCGGCCGGCGCCGACGCGTTCCCGCGCCGGTTCGCGCAGCCCGGGATAAACCCGCCCGAGGTCGAATTCGTCCGACTCGACGCCGAACTTCTCGCACACAAAACGCTTCAGCGCCCGGATCGACACCGCGGCGTCCAGCGCGCCCCGCCGGCACTTGGCCTCGCACGGGGCCGCGCACACCCGGCCGCAGATCGAGGCAAAGGGGTTCGGCGTGCGGGCGATCACGTACGCGTCCTCGTACCGGCCCTCGGCGATGGCCTGGACGTAGCCGCCCGAATCCGTGCGCACCGGGCAACCTTCCCGGCAAAGCACCTGCCGGGTGAAATAGGTCACGTCCGGCAGCTCGACGGCAAACGTGCTCGGCATGGCGCGGTCTCCGGCGGCTTGGCGCCTACTTGACTCCAACCTCCTGGCGCACGTCCGCCATCTTGGCCTTCTCCGCCGTCTGATCCGCGGCCGGCAGTTGCGCCAGCTTCGCGTCCAGGAGCGCCTGTTTGCGCACGCTGGCGTCGTAAACCAGGAACGTGTAAATCTTCTTCGCATCCGTCGGGCTGATCATCGCGCCCGGCTTGTGCATCATGCGCTTCACGTAGCGGGACCATTCGTCCGGCAGTGCGAAATCGGAATTGATCGGCCGCGCCAGCGTGTGGCAAAGCGTGCACTTCTGGCGGAAGACCTTGTAGTCGGCCTGGATCGGCCCGGGGTAATGGGACACATCGACGGTCGCCGGTCCCTTGTCGAACTGGGCAATGCGCGCCTTGGTGGCGGCATCGATCTCATCGCCGGCAGCGTGGCACCAGCCCGCCCCGCCCAACATCAACGCGGTCAGGAACACAATGGCAGATTTCGTCGTCATGGAGGCAGAATCCAGGGACCGACGGCGTGATCCCGCTGGAGTTGCCGCGCGGGCTGCGGAGATCGATCGGCCGTCGAAACATGGTGACCGATGATAGCAAGCCGTCGCCTCGCGACGCCACTTGCCGGTTGGCGTTCTTTTATCGCCTATTGGCGCCCCTTATTGGCGTCGCGTCGCGTTTTTTGCCTAGTTCAACGGCGGCGGCGAACGCAGACTCTTGCGGTATTCGCTGGGAGCCAGCCCGACGTGCCGCTTGAACACGCTGTTGAAATTGGGGATCGAGCCAAAGCCCGCGGCGAAGACGACCTCCGAGACGCGGAGCGAAGGATCGACCAACAGCGTCTTGGCCTTTTCCACCCGCACCCGGCCGACATATTCGGTCAGGGTCATGCCGGTGGCCTTCTTGAAGAGCTTGCAAAAATAGAAACGGCTCACCCCCACGTGCGCCACCACCTCGGCCAGCGTGATCGGTTCGTCGAGGTGCTCCCGCACGAACTGCTTGGCGTTGGCGACGGCGGTCGGCTCGTCGGCGCCGTCGGCGAGGGCGAAGCGGGCCGCGTAGTCGGCGAGATACTGCGCGAAGACGTTCAGCAATTGGATGATGGCTTCGAAGCGATCCGCGGTGACCACCGGCGTTTCGAAATACGCCTGCCGCGCCCGCCGCTCCCATTCGCCGTTCGCGGCCGGCTGAATCATCCGGGAGACCAGGCTGAAGTCGCGCTCCGTCGGTTCGCGCCGGAATACCTGCCCGCTCATCAGGGTCGCGACGTGCCGGCCCCCGATCGTGACCGGCACGGCCACTTCCGTGAGACCGGCAAAACAGGAGATCTGCTGCGCCGTCAGACGGCGGGCGACGCTGCGCTGCGTCCGCACCTGGATATCCAGGCAGGCCTGACACCCGCCGGCGGTACAGGCCACAATCGAGCAAAAGGGATTCTCCTCCGGTCCCAGGCTGAGACGTTGACGCGGTTCCCCTGGCGGGACGACCTTGAGCGGCACACCCGTGGCTTTGCGGAACGCCTTTTCGTAGAAATCGATGACCGGCAGGCGCGCCAAGTCATCGAACGTCAACGGCTTCACCGGCGAACCTTAGCCACATCCCTTCGGCCCGACAAGTCAGCCGCGCAGAACCCGGCCCTCCGGGCCGGTGAATTCATCGCTGTTCCTCCGACTTGACGCGATCTCCGGATCCCCAAGCCGCGCAACCTCTTGCGCATTCGCCTTGCGTCCACTAATCTGCCCGCCCGGCTCCCTCCGGATGGCCGCACCGCACTGATCCTCACGGCCGGCGGGCCGGTCCTCGCTTCTTCGCGCCGCCCGTAGCACGTCCTCCCGCGCACACCCGCCGGTACAACTCCTCATATTTAGGAACGATGACCTCCGCCGAAAACAATCGGCGCGCCCGTTCATGCGCCGCCTGACCCAGCTTCGTCCGGCGTGCGGGGTCCTGGATGAGAGACTCCACGGCGCGGGCGAGCAGATCCGGATCCCCCGAAGGCACCATCAGGCCGGTCTCGTCCGGCACCATCACCTCGGGAATGCCGCCGACGGCCCGGGCGACGCTCGGGCATCCGAAGCACATGGTCTCCAGCAGGCTCAGGCAGAAGCTCTCCAAGTCCGAAGGAAACAGGCCCACGTCGGCCGCCTGCAGAAAATCCTCGATGGCGATCACCTTCTCACGCACCACCACCCGGTCCTCCAGACCCAGGCGGCGTACGGAGTCCCAGTACGGCGTGAAATCCCCGCCGGCCAGGATCACGAGCACGAAGGAATCGCGCGGCCGGATGCGGGCGGCCGTCTCCAGCAGCAGGTCGACCCGTTTGATCGGCCGGAGATTGGAAAGATGCAGCACCAGCGCCCGTTCGCCCACGTCCAGCTCCGCGCGCACGGCTTCGCGTGACCGTCGCGGCCGCTCGGGCTCGAAGAAATTGGGGATGACTTCGATCGGCCGGTCGAGCCCGAGAACCCGGCGGGTTTCGCGCTCCAGGTACCGGGACACGGTGGTGATCGCGTCCGAGCGCTCCAGCGCATGCCGGATCGCCGGGCCGTAGCCGGGGTCGCGTCCGAGGAGCGTGGTGTCGGTGCCGTGCAGGGTGGTGATCACCCTCGGCCGGCGTTCCACCGGCAGCATTTCGCCGGCGAGCAGCGCCGCGGTCGTGTGCGGCACCGCGTAATGCGCATGAATCACCTGGAGTCCGTGCTCCCGGCTCACCTCGGCCAGCTTCACCGACAACGGCAGCGTGTAGTCAGGATATTTGAACAGGTCGTAGGTGTTGATCTGGACCGGATGGAACGAAACGCGGGGCTCGTTCACCGGCATGCGGAACGGCTGCTCGTAGCTGACAAAATGAATTTCGTGTCCCCGTTTCGCCAGTTCCTCACCGAGTTCCGCCGCCAGGATGCCGCTGCCTCCGACCGACGGGTAGCAGGTGATGCCGACCTTGAGGCGTCCGCCGGCAGTCATCTCAGAAACGGCGCGCCGACCGCGCCAGCGGCGTCAGCGAGGACAGGACCAGCGGATCGTTGGGAAACAAAGGCTGGGCGTGGCTGACGCCCGCCCGGTGCCCGTTGACCGCCGCCCGGGCCAGCTGGTAGCCGGCGTAGTCGCGCGTCTGCGCCTGCGACCGGTGGGCCGCCATCGCCGCCTGCCAGGCGGTGAGAACGGCCGGCGGTGAAATGTCGATCAGCACCGGCCATCCACCCGCGGGCTCCGCCTCCGCCGTCACCGCATAGCAGAACAATCCGCCGATCGCGTGGGGCGGTTGCGCCTTCAGCTCCCGGATTCCGCCGTAGCGGGCCAGGCGCGCAGCCTCGCGCACGAGCCTGGCCAGCGCGACGTGGTCGGGGTGCTGGTTTTCCACCGACGTCGGCGCCAGCACGAGTGCCGGCCGGAGGCGCCGGATGATCCCGGCCAGCTTCAAGGCGTGCCCCCGCCGCGCCTCGATGTGCGCGTCGCCGCCCAAGTCCGCAAACTCGATCGTCGCCCCCAGCAGCCGCGCCGCCCTTTTCGCCTCCGCCACCCGCTGCCGCGGCGTGCCGTGGGTGCCGGATTCGCCGCGGGAGCAGACGACGAAATGCGCCGCGCCGCCGGCCTGGGTCTCGCGCGCGACCACGCCGCCGCAGCCGAACTCGATGTCGTCCGGATGCGCGCCAAAGGCGAGCAAGCGGGAAGTTGGGGTTGCGTTCATTTCCTTGCATCCGGCCGGCGCCGGCTCTCGGACCTCAACTGTGCATCTTGCGCCCCTGGTGGCAAAAGAAAGAATGCGCCCCGCCGTGTCCGCGCCGTTCGACGGCCCGACCCGGTTCGGGACCTCATGCCGGCGGATCGGTGTACGCCTCGTCAGAACGGTCGATCGGATCGCGCGGCACGTAGGTGATCTCCGGCGCCTCCTCCTGCCGGAGGTAGGCCTGCTCGCCCGCGCCCGCCACATAGTGGGTGCAATGCACGACCGACTGCATCCACCGGAGGCGGGTGTCCCGGGTCGGACTGATCTGTTCGACGGTGAACCTGCACGGCGGCAGGGTCACGTAGACCTCCCCACCCTCGTGCAGCCGGAGGGCGCCGTCGCGGTGCCGGGCCCGCACGATTTCGCCTTCAAACGGAACGTCCACAAAGTAATCGGGCACGGTGCACGCCGCCCGGCGCACCGCCGGATCGCCCGACCGCACGACCTCGATGCCGTCCAGCAGGCCCATCCCCCGGTACATCCCCAGGCAGAAATCGGCAACGTTGTCCGCCGCGATGCCCCGGAAAACCTCCACCCACGGCGCCACCACGAAGGCCGGCAGCTGCCGCCCCAGCCGGTCGCGCCAGCCCGGCGGCACGCGTTTCAGGTACAGGGGCGAGAATTTGCGCTGCAGCTTGTTTTCGAAGGCAAAGTTGAGCGTCAGCGGCGCTCCGGTCCGCCGGTGCCGCAGCAGCGTCTGCGTCTCGCGCGGATCGTGATCGCTGTCGTGCAGGAAGAACACGACCCGGCCGCCGATTTCGCTCCGCAGGCGCCGGGCGGTCACGATCTTCGCATAGAGGAACCGCCGCGGGAAAAAGCCGCACGGCTGCTGCCCGAAACAGATGACCGGACCCGGGGTCATGACGGATTCATTTCACCAGAAAGCGGCCGGGGGCCAAGCCGGAGATCGGCGGGCCAGGCTGGCGCCCGGCGCCTCATGC
>JBJKRD010000286.1:0-12988 GCA_046704925.1 Opitutaceae bacterium
CGCGCCCGGGCCGCCCGGCGCGGCTCAGTGGGGGCTGGCGGTGTCGCCGGGTTTCAGCAGGGGCTGGAACAGCGCCTTGTTGGCGGCTTTCATGTAGGCCTCGCCCGGCGCGATCACCCCTTCCTTCACCCGGCTCAGCAGGCTCTGGTCCATGGTGACCATGCCGTCGGCGCCGCCGCCCTCGATGATGGCGCGGATGTTGCTGATCTGCCCGCTGCGGATCGTGTTCGGCAGGGCCTCGTGCGGCAGCAGGATCTCGTGCACCGCGCAGCGGCCCTTGGGCAGCCGCTTGCACAGGAGCTGGGCGACCACGCCCGCCAGGCACCCGGCCAGCATCACCCGCACCTGGTTCTGCTCCTCGGCGGGGAAGGCATTGATGATGCGGTCGACGGTCTTGGGGGCGTTGTTGGTGTGGAGCGTGCCGAAGACCAGCATGCCCATCGAGGCGCAGGAGAGGGCGAGCTTGATGGTCTCGAGTTCGCGCATCTCGCCGAGCAGGACGATGTCAGGATCGTGCCGCATGGCGCTGCGGAGGGCGGCGGCGAACGATTCGGTGTGCTCGCCGACCTCGCGGTGGGCGATGACGCTGCGGTTGTTGGCGTGCACGAACTCGATCGGATCCTCGATCGTGATGATATGCCGCGCCAGGTTCCGGTTGATGTAGTCGATCATCGCGGCGAGCGTGGTGGACTTGCCGCTGCCGGTGGGCCCGGTGACCACGACCAATCCTTCGGTCAGGTGGCACAGGCGCTTGAGGACCTCGGGGAGCTTGAGGTCGTCGAACGACAGGATCCGGCTGGGGATCTGGCGGAAGACGGCGCCCATGCCCCAGTGGTTGAAGAGGAAGTTGCAGCGGAAGCGGGCGACGCCGGGAATTTCGTGGGCCAGGTCGAGGTCGCGGTGCTCGAGGAAATGGCGCCATCGGTGTTCGGGGCAGATTTCCCGGAGCATGCGCTCCAGGTGGGCCGCGGTGACCCGTTCCGGCGCGAGAGCGGCGAGGCTGCCGGAGATGCGGGCTTTCGCCGGCAGGCCGACGGTGAGGTGAAGATCGGACCCGCCGCGGTCGAGCATCGTGCGCAGGAGGTCGTCAAGGGCGGGCATGGCGGCAGGCGGCGGCGGGTCAGGCGGGGAGGCGACCGCGCAGCACGCGGTTGGTGATGTTGGCGAGGGCGGTCTCGCGGGTGATGCGGCCCGCCTGGAACAGTTCGAAGACGGCATTCTCCATGAGGCACATGCCCTCCTTGCTGCCGGTCTCCATGACATTGCGCAGACCCAGGGGTTTGTTATCCCGGATGAGGTTGGCGATGGCGGCGTTGGTGACCATGAGCTCGCAGGCCAGCACGACGCCGCCGCCGGTGGCGGGCAGGAGTTTTTGGCAGATGATGCCGCGCAGGCTCTCGGCCACGCTGGTGCGAATCTGCGCCTGCTGGGTGGCGGGGAAGACGTCGAGGAGACGGTTGAGCGTGGTCGCGGCGTCGCTCGTGTGCATGGTCGCGATGACGAGGTGGCCGGTCTCGGCCGCGGTGACGGCCATCTCGATCGTCTCGAGATCGCGGAGCTCGCCGATCACGATCACATCGGGATCCTCGCGCAGCGCGCCCTTGAGCGCGGTGGAGAAGGTGCGGGTGTGGCGGCCGACCTCGCGCTGGGTGACGTTGCAGCCCTCGGCCGGCTGCACGACCTCGATCGGATCCTCGACGGTGATGATGTGATCCGTGCGCTGCCGGTTGAGCAACGCGACCAGGGCGGCCAGCGTGGTGGTCTTGCCCGCGCCCACGGGCCCGGTGACAAGGACGAGCCCGTTGTGGTAGGTCAGGAGTTTCTTGATCACCTCCTCATTGCGGAAGCCCAGATCGGTCAGGGTCCGCGCCTGGTGGGGCACCAGCCGGTAGCAGCCGGCGGCGCCCTGCTTGTGGAACATGAGATTGACGCGGTACCGGCTGCCGTCCTCGAGCGCGAGCGCGTAGTCGAAATCCCTGGCGTCGAGAAACGCCCGGCGCTGGTCGGCGGTCAACAGGACGGTGTTGCAGCGCAGCGCCTCGTCGGCGCCGAGTGCCTGGTCCCCGAGGAACCGGTGGGCCCGATGGTGGCGGATGAAGGGGCGCGCGCCGGCCGAGAGGTGCAGATCGCTCGCCCCGTACTTGCCGCATTCCCGGAGCAGGGCGGCCATGCGGGCGCGAAGGTCGGCCTCCGAGAGCCGGGTCACCTCCGTCAGCGCCAGTCGGGGCAGGCCGTTGGCGCCGGCCGCGGCCGGCACGAAGGGATCGTCGAGCGGCGGTTGCCCCGCCTGCGCCTTCCGCATCGCGACGCCGGCGACTTTTTCCAGCGTCTCGACGTTCGTGCAGATGCCGTCGTCCAATATCTTCTGGGCGAAGTCCAGCAGGGCCGCCGATTCACCCAGCGCGGTCCGCACGGTGCGGCAGTGGGCGGGAGTGAACAGATTCTGATCCACGCCGAGGCGCGCAAACCAGCGGATTTCGTTATTCATTCGGGACGACGGGCGGGTGCGGGAAACATGCGCGCGGGAAGTCGCTTGCCAAGCCCGCGCGGGCATTTTTACGGATTTATGGCGGCGCCCGGGAACCGGCGCCGGGGGGCGTGGTCCATGGCAAGCCAGGTCCCCGTCTCGCGTGCCGCAAAGCGGTCAGGTGAAACCAGTTGACGGTGCGAGCCGGCCGCGGAAAGGTGCGTTTTGGGGATTTCAAAGGAAAACATGAAGAAGGTATTGCAGGTAGGATCGATGGTCGTCGCCGTCGTGGCCGCCACTTGGCTGAGCGGCTGCGTGGCGGTGGTCGCGGGCGCGGCCGGCGCCGGCGCCGTGGCCTACGTTCGGGGCCAGTTGGAAGCGCCGCTGAATGCGGACTATGAGCAGTCGGTGGCCGCCACCAACCTCGCGATCAAGCAGCTCGAGTTTGCCCGGATCAGCGAAAAGAAGGACGCGTTGGAGGCCTACTTCACGGTGCGGACGGCGGCGGATCGCAAGATCGACATCAAGGTGATCAAGATCGCGGCCGGCGCGTCCAAGGTGCAGATCCGCGTCGGCATCTTCGGCGACGAAGACCTGTCGATGACGGTGCTCACCAAGATCCGCGACAATCTCCCCAAATAACCGTCCGGAGTTCGGCCGGATGTTCTGAAACCCGCGCCCGGGCGGCGCGGGTTCCTTGCCGGCATGCGGGCCAACTGTGGCGTTGACCGCTGTCGCCACGCGCGGCATGGAGGAGGTCACACCCGGTTGTTCGACCGATGACTCCCCTATGCACGGACAGCCGCGGCGCGGCAGCGGCGCGCTCCGGAAACGCACCGCGCGGCGCCCGCGGCGGCTTTGCGTTGCTGATCACGCTGGCGTTGCTGGCCCTGGCGGTGGTGCTGCTGGCGAGCCTCGTTACGCTCGGGCGCATCGAGACCGTGGTCTCGCAGCGGGAGGTGTCGGCGGCCCGGGCGCGCCAAAACGCCCTGCTGGGCTTGCAGCTCGCGGTGGGCCGGCTGCAGGCGGCGGCGGGCGGCGACCGGCGGATCACGGCCCGCGCGGATCTGCTGTCGGCAACCATGGCCAATCCCTGGTGGACGGGAGTGTGGGGCGCCGCGCCGGCGCCGCTCACCTGGCTGGTGAGCGGCAACGAAGTGGCACCGCTGGCCGCCACGCCGGACGGGCCGCCGCCGGCGGATCCGGCGCCGGACAACGGCGTGGTCTGGCTCCTGCGCACGCCGGTGGGCGCACCGATTCAGCGCGTCAAACTGCCGGCGCAGCCGTTGCGCGGCACGAACCTGCCCGGGTTCGATGAGCCGCGGATTGTCGGCCACTACGCGTGGTGGGTCGGCGACGAGGGCGTGAAGGCAAAATTCAATCTCGTCAATCCCGCCGCCGGCGCCGCCCCGGGCACGCCGGAGAGCCAGGTCCAGTTCCGCTCGGCGCAGCAGGCCGGGCTTGAACTCCTCGATCCGGGTTTCGCCGCCTACGCAGCGGCCAAGGGCGACACGGCGGCGGGCGCGGCGTTGCGGGACCGCCTGGGGCGCGTGCGATCGCCCAACCAGGTGCCCTACGCCGACCCGGGGTTCGGACTGGCGACCCTGCGGGACCATTTCCATGACCTGACCACCTGGTCGTTCGGGCTCGTCGCCAACGCCCGGGAGGGCGGTTTGAAACTGGACCTGACGCGCGGCACGGAGCCGGATGCCCCGCTGCCGGCCGGCCAGGTATTTCCGGGCGGGCCCGACTGGAACCTCGTGCGGTCCTACTGCGGGCTGCGCGCGTCGTTCGTCGACGGACGCTGGCGAATCCCGCCGCGGGCGCATGCCCCGCCGCAGCATGGCGTGCATCCGGTGGTGCTGCTGGCCCAGGTCGTCTGGGGCGCCGACCGGGCGGCGGGCCGCCTGCGCCTGCTGCTGCGACCACTGGTGGTGCTCGCCAATCCGTACGATGTGGCGCTGGCGCCGGCCGATTACCGGCTGGTCTGGCGCCAGAGCGGAGCGCTGGAATTGCGGAATCCGCCGGAGGGGGAGGACCCCGCGGTGGCTGCCGGAACGGCGGCGGAATTGCTGGGTGAGGATCCGCAATTTCTTATTCCCGGCGCCGGTTTTCTTCCGGGCGAGGCCCGCGCGTTCACGCTGCCGGCGGGGGCGGACGGGGAGGTCCCCTATGTGCCGGGTGTCGGCGTGGTGTTGGGGCCCGGCGCGGACGGACCGGATCATGCCTTTTTTGACCTGGCGGCGGCCGCGCATCCCACCGCGGAGGAGATGGCGGTGCGGGTCGGGCGGGGCGCGGCCGGCTTCGTTTAGTCGTTCGCGCGCGGCGACCGGCTGCAGACGGTCACCGGCTGGACGGCCAACGCGGCCGAGATCCTGGGCCTGGCGCCGCGGCTCGGCGCCCCGGTGCGCGCCGGCCTGCGCATGGGACACGACGACGAAAACTCCCCGGCCGATTCGTCGGGGCTGCGCTGGCTCGCCGATTTCAACCTGCGCGCGCCCGTGGTCGGTCCGCTGCCCGCGTGGGGGCGCAATCCCTTGTACAACGCCGCGACGCCCCGCGACGGCGACGAACGGACGGTGCTGGACACGAGCCACGGCTTCTGGGGTCCCGGCAACCGCGTCGCGGACGGCGGCCAGCGGTTCGTGACGCTCTTCCACGTGCCCCGCGCCGGGCTGCATTCGCCCGCACAGTTGCAGCACGCCAACCTGCAACCGGCCGGGGGCGGGCCGGGCTACACCGCAGGCAACGCCTACGCCGATCCGCACACGGCCGACGGGATCCCGGACTTCAATTACCGCCTCAACGATGCGCTTTGGGACCGGTTCTTCTTCTCCACGCTGCCGGCGGAGGCGGACGGGCCGCTGAACCGGCGGCTGGCCGGGTGGCGGCGCGAGGGTGTACCGCCGCCCTCCGGCGACCTCCATGGCTATGAAACGGCGGCCGCGCATTTGCTGGTCGATGGAGCGTTCAACATCCATTCCACCTCGGTGGGAGCCTGGCGCGCGCTGCTGGGCTCGCTCCGCGGCCAGACGCTGGCCTACGAGGATCTGGCGACGGAGATGACGGTGACCACCACGGTCGCCAGCGCCTTTCCGCGCTCGCCGGTCGTATGCGGCGGGGACACCGACGGCTGGCGCGGGTACCGGGCCCTGGACGACGGCGAAGTGGACCGACTGGCCGTGGCGATCGTGGCGCGCGTGCGCGCGCACGGGCCCTTCCGATCCTTGGCGGAGTTCGTCAACCGGCCGCTCTCCGCCCCGACCGAGGAGGAGCGCCGGCGCGGGCTCCTGCAGGCGGCCCTCGACGAGGTGGCCAATCCCCCGCCGGCGCTGGCCCCGACCGCCGGGCTGCCCGCCGATGCCGGTCCCTGCCCGGAGTTGGCCTGGCCGGCGGCAGCGGCGGGCCATCGTGCCACCCTCGCGCCGGGTTGGCTCTCGCAGGCCGACCTCTTGGGAGTGCTCGGACCGGTGCTGGCGGTGCGCTCCGATACCTTCCTCGTTCGCGCGTACGGTGATGCGACAAATCCGGTGACCGGAGCGGTTGCCGCCCGGGCTTGGTGCGAAGCCGTGGTCCAGCGCGTTCCGGATTACGTCGATCCCGTCGACCCACCGGAGGCGACGGGCGTGCTTTCGCCCGCGAACACCGCCTACGGCAGGCGCTTCGTCATCATCTGGTTCCGCTGGCTGACGCCCGAGGAAGTGTGAGCCGGAGCGACCTGCCATGCCGCCGGCAAACCGGTCGGGACGGGAGCAGGGCGGGCCGGCCCCGGCCGCGAAAATTGAAACTTGCCGGCGCCGGGGGCGTCAGATGGTTACACCGGGTGGCGTGCCGCGCCGGACTCGACAAGCACGGCCGGCCCGGGTTTTAATTTTCAGACCATGAAGCCCGCGTCCCGTGTTAGCGCTTTCCCCCGCCGTGCCGACGAGGCGTTTACCCTTCTGGAAATCCTGGTCGTGGTGGGCATTGTCATCCTGCTTTTCAGCCTGGCCGTGACCAACGTCACGGGCATTTTCGGCAGCCGCCAAAAAGACATCGCCAAGTTGTTCGTGACCCAGAGCATGCTGGCGCCGTTGAACGCCTACAAGATCGACATGGGCAGCTTTCCGTCGACGGCAGAGGGTCTGCAGGCGTTGATCACACCGCCGGCCAACGACGCCGAACGGTGGCGGGGTCCCTACCTGCAGGAAAACAAACTGCCGGTGGATCCCTGGGGCGACCCCTATCAATACCGTTACCCCGGCACGCACAACAAGAAGGGTTTCGATCTGTGGTCGTACGGACCGGACAAGACCGACGGCACGGATGACGACATCGGAAACTGGTAGCCGCGGGGCACCCGCCGCGCGGAGTGAGAGCGGAAGGGGAAAGTGAAAGGCGAGACGGGGGACCGGCGGCCGGCAATTATTGCGGCGTATCGCACCCGCGCCGCGGGCTTTACGCTGCTGGAGATCCTGCTGGTGCTGACGCTCATGGGGCTGATCATGGCGATGGTGATCGCCGGCGTCACCCGGGTGTTCAGCTCTGATCATCCGCCGCCCGAGGATGTCTTCTGGCAGGCGTGCCGGTCGGCGCAAAAGATGGCGTCGTTGAGCGACCAGAACGTCACCTTCAGCTTTGACGCACAGACGAACCGCCTCGTCTGGACCAACGGCGCGGAGACCGAGGACGCGACCTTCGACCCCGCGGACGGCAAGGTGGGCATCCAGTTCCTGCAGGCGCAGCAGGGGGGCAGCCTGATCCTCATCGCCGGCCAGGTCGTGGAGACGCAGGAGGTGCCGCACGTCACCTTCTACCCTGACGGCACCTGCTCCGCGTTTCGGGTGCAGTTTCGCGTCGGAAAAAACACCTGGCAGGTGGCGATCGATCCCTGGACCTGCGCGCCGATGCTGCAAAAGGCGAAGGAGGCGGGGTCATGAAATTTCGAGTGGCGAGGGTCGGGCGCGGATTTGGGCGGAACGACGGACCGCCCGACATGGCGGCCCCGGGCCGTCATCTTTCGGCACTTGGCAGTCGGCATTGGGCAATCGGTGGTCGCGCCTTCACCCTGCTCGAAGTCCTGATTGCCCTGGCCATCTTCGCGATGGCCGCGGTCGTGCTCGGGGCGACCTACGTGAACGCGCTGAACGCCTACGAGTCCGCCTCGCGTCGCGGCGAGCATGACGAGGACCTCCGCTTCGTGCGCGCGGCGGTGCTCACCGAGGCCGATCGCGACAAGGTGGAGGAGGGCGGCGAAATGAGCCTGGGCGACGGCAAACAGGCGCGCTGGCAGGCGGACATCGCCTCGACCGACACGGCGGACCTGTTTTCGATCACCTGGACTTGCGTGATCACCGATCCGAAGCGCCCCACGCCCTACAAGGTGACCCAGACCTTCCTGCTGCTGCGGCCGACGTGGTCGGATCCCGTCGAACGCGGCAAGTTGCTGGAGCAGGCGAAGGAGCGCATCCTCAAGCTGCAGGGGGCGACACCGTGAAGTGCCGGATGCCGAATGCCGATTTCCGAATTCTCCGACGGGCCGCGCGGGCTGCGGATCCGTCGGTCGCTCGTCGCCGATCGGCACTCGGCACTCGGCAATTGGCAATCCCTTGCGGCTTCACCCTGCTGGAGTTGCTGCTGTCGCTGGCGCTCATCGGGCTGCTGCTTGTGGCGATGAACCAGTTCATCTTCTCCATGGGCGAACTCTGGGGCCGCGGCACCGACGTGCGGCTGTTCGACCGGCACGTGCGGGCCGTCACCCGGTTCGTGGAGCACACGCTCGATTCGACGGTCCTGCCCACGGCGCGGGGCATCGAGCCGCTGTCGGTGGTGGAAACGCGGACGCCGGACGGCGGCACGGAGAACCTGCTCACGTTCGAACTGCCGGCGGGCAGCCGGGTGCTGCCGTGGCCCGAGGCGCCCCTGCCCGACGTGGTGTGCGCCCTGGGATTTCGCCGCGACGAGGGGTTGATCCTCTACTGGCATTCGCGGTTCGAGACGCGTTTTGCCGACGACCCGCCGCGCGCCACGGTGTTGTCGCCGCTGGTGACGGCCATCAGCTATGACTACTACAATCCCGGCTTCGACAGCTGGCAGAATTTCACCACGCTGCAGCGCGACAGCGGCGGGCAGTGGCAACTGCCCACGAGGCTGCGCCTGCGTTTCACCTACGGCCGGCTGACCCGCGAGACTGTGATCACCCTGCCGACCGCCACCCGGGCCCTGCCCCTGTTCTAGACGATGAAACGGCCGGCACTTTTCGAGCATGGGTTGGGGAAGGGTGACGACGCGACCGCGGGGGCGCCGGACCATGGGCAGGGAAGGGTCGCCCCCGATCCGGTATCCGCAATCCGCAATCCCAAATCGGCACGGCGCGGCTCGGTCATCCTGCTGGTGCTGATGACGCTGCTGCTGACCGCGTTCGCCATGACCAAATACCTCGAACGGACCACGGTCGACCTCCTGGCCGACGCCCGGGCGGCCAGCAATGCGCGCCTGCGGGTGGAGGCGTACTCGGCGTTGGAGACCACGCTCGCGGTGTTGGCGGAATTTCGCACGGTTGACAACGGCCTGCACAGCCCGGCGGAAGGGTGGGGCGATCCGCTGGGTTTCGCCGGGTTCCAGCCTTCGCCGGGCCTGACGGTGGCCGCCACGGTCGAGGACGAAAGCGGCAAGATCTCGCTGCCGCACGCCGATTTCCAGAACCTGCGCGACCTGTTCATCCTGCTCGGCCAGAAGCAAAGCGACGCGGAGCGACTGGCGGACGCGCTGCTGGTGTGGATGCGGTCGGGTTATGAGCCGGTGGACTCCTTCACCGCGCGGGCGGCCGATTACGAGCGCGAGCCGATTCCGTGCGATCCCCCGGGGCGCTCGTTGCACTCATTCTCGGAGCTGGCGGACATCAAGTACGTACGCGATCTGCTCTTCGACGACCAGGGTCGGCCGAACGAGCTCTGGCATCGGTTTGTCGACAGCGTGTCGCTTTTCGATTTCAACCAGCCTGACATCAACGGGGCGCGGGACACCACCCTGGCCGCGGTCGGCGGCTACGATGCCGGCGCGGTGAAGGTGATCGGCGACTACCTGACCGGCACCGGCTCCTATGCGCGGCAGGGGCCCGAGTATTTCCGCAACGCGCAGGAGGTGGCCGCGCTGGTGGGCGGGGCGGCGGCGTCCCCGCGGCTGGGCACCGAAATGAGCTGCCTGCGGGTGAATGTAACGGTGCGCGAGGGAACCACGTCGTTTCAGCTGAGCGCCGTGGTGGCGCCGCCCGGAGGCGCCAATCTGCCGCCGGCCGATGCGCCGCCCGCCAGCACCGCCAATGCCGACAACAATGTCGCCGAGTCGACCGCCCCTGCCGCGAATGCGACGGGAACCACGGCCGCCGGGGGCGGGTCCACTGCATCCACCACCTCCAGTCCGCCGGCCTTGAATTATCCTTTTACCCTGCTGGAAATCCGTGAGAATGACGCGATAACCCGAAGCGCCCCCGCCACGCCGGCCATCGAATGAGCCTGTTCCAGGATCTCCGCCAGTCCGCCTCCGCGACCAAGAAGGTCGTGCTGCTGCCCGACCACGCGTTCTACGTCCGGGTCGTGCCGCTGGCGCCCGGCTCCGGCCCGGCGGAGGTGCCGGGCCAGGTGGAACTGGCGCTCGAGGCGATGTCGCCGTTTCCGGTCGCGCACCTTTGTTACGGGTACTTCCACCGGCCCGGCTCGGCGCGCGCCCTGGTCTACGCCGCCTACCGGCGGCGATTCACCGTGGAGGATGCGGCGCAATGGGCGGAGGCCGACGCGGTGCTCCCGGCGTTTGCGGCCTGGCTCGGCCTGCCCGCCGCCGGCCCGCGCGCCCTGCTGGTGACGGGCCCGGATTTTCTGACGGTGCTCGGCTGGGAAGGGGCCGACCCGGTGCCGGCCGTCGCGGTGACCCGGCAGCTCCCGCCCGACGCGTCGCCCGAGGTCCGCGCCGCGGTGCGGGCCGAGATGATCGCGCTCCTGCCGGGCCTGCCGTCGCCGGTCGAAGTGCCGGCGCCGGCCGGCACCCGTTCCCGTACCGGGGCCGACGACCTCGAGTTTGCCGCCGGGCGGTTGAGCTCGCGCTTTGCGGCCGGGGAACTGGACGCGCTCGATGTGCGCGACAAGGACGAGCTGGCGGGCCGGCGGCGCGAGCACACCCGCGATTTCTATCTCTGGCGGGCCTTCCAGTGGTGCGCGGCGGGCCTGGTGCTCGCGGCCGTGCTGGACCTCGGACTCTGGGGCGGCCGGTTCTGGCTGCGGACGCGCCAGGCCGTCGCCGCCACCCAGGCGCCGGCGGTGCAGAACATCGAGACGAAGCACAGTCTGGCCACCCGCATCGAGGAGCTCTCCACCCGCCGCCTCATGCCGATCCGCATGCTCGAGATTGTGAACGCGAAACGTCCCCGCTCGATCCAGTTCCTGCGCACGGCGACCAAGGGCCTGTACGTCCTGGAAATCGACGGCCAGACGAACGCGACGCCCGACGTGTTCAATTATCAGGCCGCGCTCAAGGACCTGCCGGCTTGTGACAAGGTGGATCTCGGCCAGACGATCGATCGCGGCGGCACGACCCGGTTCACCCTGACGGTCACGTTCAAGCCGGACGCGCTGCGCCCGCCGCCGGAGGGATCGTCGTGAAGGCCTTCTTCTTCAGCCGCCTCCTGCGGGAAAAAGTGCTGCTGACGGCGCTGCTGGCGCTGGGAGCCATCGTCTGGCTCTCGAGCGAGGGCCGGCGGGCGCATCAGTTCTGGATGGACTGGCGCGCCAATGCGACGCTGCTGGCGACCCAGCGTCAATGGCTCGCCCACCGGGCCAGCTTTGAGGCGGAGGCCGCGCAGGCGATCCAGCACCTCGATCCCAGCCGCACCTACAGCAGCACACGCCTGCTGGGCGAACTCAGCACCATCGCCGACGAGGTCGGCGTGCGCAGCAACACTTCGAGCGAGATTCTCGGCACCGAGCGCACCAACGAGTTCGCCGTCAACACCGTGCAGTTCGCCATTCGCAACACCACCCTGGCGTCGCTGCTTAATTTTTACCGCGAACTCGACAAGCGCGCGCCCTACATCGGGGTCGAACAATTCGCGGTCACCGTCACCCCGGGGAATCCGCAACTGCTCAACGCCATGCTGCGCGTCTCCTCGGTGGAGATCGTGCGCTGAGGGCCGGACGCGGGCGGGCGAAAGGCGGGGGGGTCGCGCGAGCGCGGGACGTCTGCTCCAATGCGCCCGGCTCGCGGTGCCGGGCCCTTCAGAACTTGAAGCTGGCGCTGAGCGAGAACACCGCGGAGAAGATGGCGTAGCCGAGGAAGCCCACGAAGCTGAAGGCGAAGAGCAGCACGACGGTGGACACCATGTTGGTGAACAACTGCAGGCGGCGGCTGAGTTCCTTCTGGTAGGTCCGGCCGATCTCCTTGAGACTCGGTCCGACGTTGCCGGTGTTCTCGCCCACCGCCAGGCGGTCGAGCACCAGGTGCGGAAAACAGTCGGTCCGGCTCAGTGCGACGGAAAGGCTCTCGCCCTCGAGCACGCGGGCGGTGGCATCGGCGAAGGCCTGGCGGTGCGTGCGGTTGTTGATGACCCGTTCGGTCATGCGCAGAGCCTCGGCGGTCGTGATGCCGTTTTCGATCAGCACCGCGAGCGTCTGGCTGAAATTCATCACCGTGGCGGTGGTGACGAACGAGCGGGCGAGGGGCAGGTGCAGGACCCAATCGTCGGTCCGGGTGCGGCCCGCGTCAGTCTGTCGCCAACGCCAGAAGGCGATCGCGGCCAGCGCCACGCCCAGGAGCACGAACGCCCCGTAGTGGATGAAGGCGTTGGAGACCTCGATCAGCAGGCGCGTGGCCAGCGGCAGTTGCCCGCCCAACGAGGCCAGCAACCCCTCGATCTTGGGCAGCAGGACGAAGAAGAAGAAGAGGATCACGCCGACGGCCAGCAGGCAGATGAACGCCGGATAGGCCATCGCCGTGACCAGCTTCTGCCGCAGCTCCCGCTGCTCCGTGAAATGCTCGATCAGGCGCTGCAGGACCTCGTGGAGGCTGCCGGTGGCTTCGCCCGCCTGGATGAGGTTGACGGTCGACGAGTCGAAGATTGCCGGAAAGGCTTCCATGGCGCGCGAGAGCGGCAGACCCTCGCTGAGGCGTTCCCACAGTCCCTGGCAAAGAACCCGCAACGCGGGTTCCTGGATGCGCTGGCTGAGCAAGCGCACCGCCTCACCGGCGGACAGGCCGCTGCCGGTCAGGTCAGACAACGCCTGCAGGAAGGGCAGCCGCAGGCTCCGGCCCAGATGGCGGCGGGCCCCCGCCCGGCGCTGCCGTGACCGGGCGGCCGTCTCCGGACCCCGGGTCTTGTCCGCGGCGTCGGCCCGGAGCGCCGCCGCCTTGGCTCCGGCGGCCCGCCGCGGGCCGGCATCGCCCGGCGCTTCATTGACGCTCGTCGGCGTGAGCCCGCGCGACGCCAGCAACCGCAGGGCCTCTTTGCGCGAGGCGGCCTCGAGCACGTCCGACCGGGGTTGGCCGGCGCGATCG
>JBJKRD010000287.1:0-10046 GCA_046704925.1 Opitutaceae bacterium
TCGTGGCCGCAGGCGGCCGCCTGGCTCGCCGGTCTCGGCGTCATCCTGATCTTCGCCACCGCGGCGCTCTTCCGGCGCCGATTGCAGCAGGGGGTTCGCTGATGCGCTCCATCCTTGCCATCGGGCACAATGATCTGCGGCTGTTTCTGCGCGACCGCACGTCCATCGTCTGGTTGTTCGTCATCCCCACCGCCTTCGTCTATGTCATGGGCTTCACCTTTCGCGGGCAGCCCAGTCCGGAAAACCCGCGGCCGTCGGTGGTGATCGAAAACCAGGACGCTGGCTTCCTCGGCAAGGTATTGCTCGATGAACTGGGCCTGCAGGGTGTCAACGTCGTGCCCCCGGAACGGGCGGGCACGGCGCAGCGCGGAATCCGGATCCCCGCCGATTTTACCCAACGGATTCTGGCCAAGGAGAAGGTCAAGGTCGGGTTCTTCCAGATCGAGGGATCCAACGGCCAGGCGGCGGCGTTGGTGGAACTGCGTCTCGTGCGCGCGCTGGTGGCGCTGAACGCCGACCTGATCGAGAATGCCACACTGCACGCCGGGGCGCCGCCCACGGCGGAGGCGCTGGAGGCCATCATGCGCAGTCCCAGCCCCGTGACGCTCGACGCGCGGTTTGCGGGGCGCAAACCGATTCCGGTCGGTTTCAATCAGTCGGTGCCGGGCGTCATGGTGATGTATCTGCTCATGAACCTGATGATTTTCGGATCCGCGACGGTGGCGAATGAGCGGCGCAATGGCGTCCTGCGGCGCCTGAGCGTCAACCCCGTCCGCCGCGGCGACGTGATCTTCGGGCGGCTTTACGGACTCATGCTGCTGGCGGCGGTGCAGGCGGCGTTCTTCCTGCTCATGGGCCAGTTGGTCTTCAAGGTGAACATCGGCGACCATCTGGGCGGCGTGGCGGTCATTGTGCTGCTCTTTTCCTGGGTGGCATGTTCGCTGGGCGTGCTGGTTGGTTCCGTGGTCCGGGCGGAGGACAAGGTGGTCGGGCTCTCGTTGCTGATCGCCCTGCCGATGGCGGCGATCGGCGGCTGCTGGTGGCCGCTGGAGATCACCCCCGATTTTCTGCAGAAGGTGGCCCACGTGACGCCCACGGCGTGGGCGCTGGACGGCCTGCACCAGCTCATCACCTTTGGCGGCGGCCTGGGCGGGGCCTGGCCGGCCGTGGCGGCCCTCGTCGTCTACGGTCTGGTCGCGAATCTGCTGGCGGTGCGGTTCTTTCGCGTCTGAAGCGGAGGACGGGGCCCGGCGGCGGCCGGCCAGCGGCGCCGGGCGATGATGGCGCCGCCGGCTTGAGGTTACCACGATCCGGGGGGGGCGAGCCGCCGCGGCTCTACGACGATGCGGCGGCCCACAGCCGCCGCTGCAATTCGGCGAACCGGCTCACGATGGCGCCCTGGTACGGGTGGCGGCCGTTGGCCACGACCTGGCGGGCGCCCACCCAGACCTCGCGGATGGCGCGACGTTCGAGCGAGACGAGGATATGATCGAGGAGGGTGTCGGCGGTGGCGCCGACCATCGCCGGGTCGAAGAGATTGACGGTGAAGAAATCGGCCGGCCGCCCGACCTCGAGCGCGCCGTTGGGCGCGCCCAGACTGCGAGCCCCCGCGACCGTCGCAGCCTGAAGCAGGGTTGTCGCGTGCAACGCCGGTTCCGCCCCCGGGGCTCCTTGGCGCTCCAGTTGCCAGGCGTCGGCGATCAGATTCACCCGGCTTTCGTCGTCAGAGCCGAGGGCGATGGCGGCGCCCGCCGCGACCAATGGGGCGATTGCGGGCATGCTGGCGCCGCGGGAACGCTGTGCGCCCGGGCAGACACAGACCGTCGCCCGAGCCGCGCCCAGCAGGCGCGACTCCTCGTCCGTGAGGTGGGCGGCGTGGACGGCCGTGAACCGTTTGTCGAGAATGCCGTGCTCCGCCAGCAGCGTCACCGGGGTGCGCCCATATTCGGCCGCGCACGCCTCGTTGTCGGCGGGATGTTCGGACACGGGGATTTGCAGCCGCAGACGCTGGGCGTGGGCATAGTCGGCCAGGACCTTGAGAAAGTCGACCGGCACGGTCCGGAGGCTCTCCGCCGCGGCGCCCACCCAGATTTCGCCGCCGGGGTGTTCATGGGCGACGTATTCCCGGAGGGCATCGAGTTCCCGGAGGAAAACGTCGGGGGCGGGGGTGAGGCCCCGCGCCAGGCCGGAGTCCCCGGACCGGGCTCCGGCGATCCGCGCGCAGGCGGTTTTGGCCAGGGCGAGACGGATGCCCGTGTCCCGCGCCGCGCGGATCATTTCATGGCTGAGGTGATTGGGGTCGGGCCACGGCGTGCCGTCGGGCTGGTGGTGCAGCGTGTGAAACTCGCCGACGCAGGTGATGCCGGCGAGCATCATCTCCATGAAGGCCATCCGGGCGGCATCGTAGAGGTCCGCATCGGTCAGGCGGGAGCCAACGCCGGCCGGATCGGCGTTGCGTCCGCGCAGCACGCGCTGCCACGCCCGCGAGTGAACATTGACCAGCCCCGGCAATGCCGCCTGGCCGCTGAGACGCCGGGCCGCGGCCAGGTCGGCCGGTTCGCGGGAGAAGCGGGTGATCCTCCCCAAGTCATCGGCGAAGAAGGCGAGGCCGGTGGCAAACCGGTCCTCCGTGTAAACGTAGTCCGGGAGCCAGCCGGTCTCCCGGACCGCGGGCGGCGGGGCCGACTTCGGGGCGCCGGGCGCGTCATGCGGGTTTGGGTGGTGGGAAGTCATGGAGCCGGCGCCCGAGGAATCCAGCACATGCGATCTGCCGCCGGGGTCAATGCCGGGCGAGGCCGGAAGCCATGGCGCCTGCCGCCTTGCCGGCGCATCGTCGACGGTTAGCCTTGGACCCATGCGATACGACGTTGTCACCACCAAAGGGGCGGCCCAGGCCGCGACCGACGTCCAGGCCGTGGCCAAGAAGCACGGCTTCGGCACGCTTCACGTTTACAACCTGAAGGAAACTCTGACCGCGAAGGGCTTTCCCCAGACCCGGGAGTGCTTCATCCTCGAGGTCTGCAATCCGTCCCAGGCGAACCGGGTGCTCGGGCACGATTACGCGATGAATGTCGCCCTGCCTTGCCGCATCTCGGTTTACGAACACGAGGGCCGGACGAAAATCGGCATGATCCGCCCCAAGGCCATGCTGGCCATGCTGTCCGACGCGCCGGCGCTGAAACCGATCGCCGACGAGGTCGAGGCAGCCATGGTGCGGATCATCGACGAGGCCAGGTAACCGCGGGCGGCGCGGAGCGGGGCGGCGTCCTCCGGTCGACGGGGACCCGGTGGCGTTTGACCGTGCCCGGGAAGGGCATTATGTGCGGGGTGCCGGCGCGGACGGCCGCCATTTGGCGGCGATGGCCGCCCGCGCCCGTTTCACCATGCCCCGATCGAAAACCACGCACACGCTTTCCGATCCGATCTTCAGCGAGCCCAGCGTCGAGCACGGCAAGGTGATGCCGGATCCGACTTATTTTGTCGTCAAACATCCTTCCGACGCGCCGCTCTATGCGGAACTGGATCGGCTGCATCTGATCCAGGCGCGCCCCTTCCCCCGTTCGCGGCGGGCCGAGACCAAGGTATATCCGCTCGTCGAGGCGCTGGGTACGCTCGGGCCGCAAAAACTCCGGCAGATCGAACAGGCGGGGCGGATCGTCTTTCACTCCGTGGGGGACACGGGCGCGACCCGGTCGACCACCACCCAGAATCTGGTAACGGACGCCCTGGTCGCGGACTGCCAGGCGGCCGCGCCGGACGTCCAACCCGCCTTCCTCTTTCATCTGGGCGACGTCGTCTACAGTTTTGCCGAGGCGCAGTACTACTACGATCAGTTCTATGAGCCCTATCGCAACTATCCGGGGCCGGTTTTCGCGATTCCCGGCAACCACGACGGCATGCTGCCCCCGGAACCGGCGCCGGGGGTGACGTCGCTCCAGACCTTCCTCCGCAACTTTTGCGCCGCCGACTTCTCCATCACCCCGGAGGCCGTTTCGCTGCACCGCACGGCGATGACGCAGCCGGGCGTGTATTTCGCCCTCGACGCACCTTTCGTCCGCATCATCGGCCTGTACAGCAACGCGCTCGAGGATCCGGGCCTCATCTCGAGCGAAAACCAACGTTACCCGCACGTGCCCGATCACCAGCTCGGCTTTCTGCGGGCGCAGCTCCGGCGGATCAAGCAGGAGGCCTACCCGGGCGCGGTGTTGCTGGCGGTCCACCATCCGCCGTTCAGTTGGAGCCCGCCCGACGCGAAGTCGCGCGTGCACGGCGGCAGTCCGCTGATGCTGGCCGAAATCGATGCCATCTGCGAGGCGGTCGGCGTGTACCCGCACGCGTTTCTCTCGGGCCACGCCCACAATTACCAGCGGTTCACGCGCCGGAAGCCGGTCGGCGGCCGGGATTGTGAAGTGCCGTTCGTCGTCTGCGGTTCGGGCGGGCACGCGGTGAATGCCCTGGTCCCCCGGGGAAGTCCGCGGCCCCAGTTGCCCGCGGCGGCGGATCACCTGGAGCCGGGCCTGGTGGTGGCGGGCCTCGACGACCAGCATTTCGGCTTCCTGCGGGTCACGGCGGACGCCCGGTCGCTGCGGATCTCTTTTTGCCGGGCCGACAACGCGGATCCGCAGCCGGCGGAGGTCGATGTCGTGAACGTCGATCTGGCGAGCCATACGATCCTGGCCGGCTGACGGGGCCCCGCCGGAGGCCCGGGCCGCCGCGGGTGCCGGTTCGTTCTTGTCTGGAGGGGCCGCCCGCCGTTTTGTCTCGACAGACCCCGCCATGAACACCCCCGCCGCCGCCCTCCGCGATGCCGGCGTCCCGGCGCCCGCGGAGCGGCGCCGGACCTACCGCGGGCCGTTCACGATCATGACGGTCCTGTTTTTCATGTGGGGCTTCATGACGGTCTGGAACGATGTGCTGATTCCGCGTTTCAAGGAGGCGTTCACCCTGAATTACTTCGAGGCGATGCTGGTGCAATTCGCGTTCTTCGGCGCCTATGCCATCGGCTCGCTGGTTTATTACCTGACGTCGATGGTGTGGGGCGACCCGATCAACCGCCTCGGCTACAAGAACGGCGTGATCATCGGCCTGCTGATCGCGGCGGGCGGCAGCGCGCTGTTTTATCCCGCCGCGGAGCTGACGTCGTACCCGTTCTTCCTGGTGGCGCTGTTCATTGTCGGCCTGGGCTTCGCCATGCTGCAGATCGCGGCGAATCCCTATGTGACGATTCTCGGACCGGAACGCACCGCGTCGAGCCGGCTCAACCTGTCGCAGGCGTTCAACTCATTCGGCACCACCATCGGCCCGCTGATCGGCGGCTGGCTCATCTTCTCGGTGTTCACCCGCCCGGGCGTGCACGGGGCGGAGGCGGTCAAGATTCCCTACCTGTGCTTTGCCGCGGTCTTCCTGGCGCTGGCGGGATTCTTCGGGTTCGTGCCGCTGCCTTCGTTCACCAATCCCGAGCATCTTGCCCGCGGCGCCGGGGCGCTGAAGCACCCCCACACCGTGTTGGGCATGCTCGCGATCTTCATGTACGTGGGCGGCGAGGTGACGGTTGGCAGCGCGATCATCAATTTCCTCGGCACGCCGCGCCTGGGCAGCCTGCCCAACGAGGCCGCGAGCCACTACCTGGCTTACTATTGGGGCGGCCTGATGATCGGCCGGTTCATGGGCGCCTTCGCGCTCAGCGACCTGCGCGGCTGGCTGAAGCACTTCCTGGTGGCACTCGTGCCGGTGGCGGCCTTTGTCTTCATCGCGCTCTCGGCGGGTCCGCGGCGGGCGCTGCCCTACGGCGTGTTCCTGGCGGTGCTGCTCGTGGCTTTCCTGGCGGGCGAGTCCAGCCCGCAGCGCATGCTGGCCCTGTTCAGCGGCGTGATCATCGAGCTGCTGGCGACCGGCATGCTGACGGCGGGCGACACGGCGAAGTGGACCATCCTGGGCGTCGGTCTCTTTTGTTCGGTGATGTGGTCGAACATCTTTTCGCTGGCGATCGAGGGTCTCGGCCCGTTGAAGAGCCAGGCATCGTCGTTGCTGGTGATGGCGATCCTGGGCGGCGCGGTGCTGCCGCCGATCCAGGGGGCCGTGGCGGACCGGCTGGGCATCCAGGCCTCGTTCATGGTTCCGGTCGTCGCCTTCCTCTATATCGGCTTCTACGGGCTCTACGGCTTCCGGGCGGGACGCCAAACGGTCCCTGCCGGCTGAGGCGGCCCGGAGCGGACGGGGCTCGGCGGAGCGTTTCGGCCGCGGCCGCGCCGGAAAAGTCCGTCCGGCGTTTGTGCGCGGGGCCAACGCCGCATATGTTCACGCGCCTTTCGGCCGGGGTCGGAAAAACCGTCGGACCGGGGCGTCTCGTGGTGCCGGTGGAGACCGGCGCCCTCTTGGATGAGCTCCTTGCGTCAATACGTTCCGACATTCGCTCCGCACGGCCCCGGGGCCGCGGCCATCGAACACCTGTTCGTGATCGTGCTGATCATCTGCGCGGTGATCTTCGCCATCGTCACGGGTCTGGTCGGATACAGCATCTGGAAATTCCGGGCGCCGCCGGGCGCCGATCCGCCGGAACCGCCGCAGCGCTTCGGCAACCGCCGGCTCGAGATCATCTGGACCGCCATCCCGCTCGCCACCGTGGGGGTGATTTTCGGGCTCATGCTCGGGACGATGCAGGCCTCCAGTCCGCCGGCCGGCGGCCGCCCCGACCTGGTGGTCCGGGCGCACCAGTGGTGGTGGGAGGTCATCTACCCCGAGAGCGGGTTTGAGACGGCCAACGAGATCCACCTCCCGGTCGGGCGCACGCTGACAGTCCGGCTCGAATCGGCCGATGTGATCCATGATTTCTGGGTGCCGGAGCTGGGGCGCAAAATCGACATGACCCCGGGCCACCCGGTGCAGATCAAACTCCGGGCGGACACCCCCGGGGTCTACGGCGGCACCTGCGCCGAGTTCTGCGGCGCGGAGCACCCCTGGATGCGTTTTCAGGTCGTGGCGCAACCAGCGGCCGCGTACGTGGCGTGGCTGCGGCATGAGGCCGAACGGGCGGCGCCGCCGACCGGCGCCGCGGCGGTCGCGGGCTGGGCGCTTTTCCAGCGGGACACCTGCATCACCTGTCACGCGGTGGCCGGGATGGGCGATGCCGCGCGCGTCGCGCCCGACCTGACCCATTTCGCCAGCCGCCGGGAGCTGGGCGCGGGCGTGCTGACGAACACGCCGGCCCATCTCGCCCGCTGGCTGGCCGACCCGCAGGCCGTCAAGCCGGGCTGCCTGATGCCGGACTACCATCTGACCTCCCCGGAGGTCCGGAAGCTGAGCGCCTTTCTGGAAACCCTACGATGATCTCCCAACCCGATCGCCCCCGGCGACACCGCCGCTCCCGGTCCGCCCGGAGCCGGAATCCCGGCCGCCGGGCCGCTCCCGACCGCCGGCAACCATGAGCGACGCCGTCATCACCACCCCGGGCGCCCACGGCCCGGCCGCCGGCGGCACCCTGTTGGGCTGGATCGCCACCGTCGATCACAAGCGGATCGGCATCCTGTATCTCCTGGCGAGCCTCTTCTTTTTCCTGGTCGGGGGGACCGAGGCGCTCCTCATGCGGCTGCAGCTCGCCTGGCCGGGTCTCCACCTGCTCTCGCCCCACACCTACAACGAGCTGTTCACCATGCACGGCACGACCATGGTGTTTCTCGTCGGCATGCCGGTGATCACGGGGCTGGCGAACTACGTGGTGCCGCTGATGATCGGCGCGCGGGACATGGCGTTCCCGCGCCTCAATGCGCTGGGTTTCTGGCTGCTGCTTTTCGGCGGCCTGCTGCTCTATTTCAGCTTTGCCGCGGGCGGGGCGCCAGCCGCGGGCTGGTTCAGCTACGCCCCATTGAGCGAAAAACCGTTCTCGCTCGACCACGGTTCGGATTACTGGGCGCTGGGCCTGTTGATCGCCGGCATCGGCTCGGTGGCGAGCGCGATCAACTTCGTGGTCACCATCATCACCCTGCGGGCCCCGGGCCTGCACTTCCGGCGGCTGCCGCTGTTCGTCTGGATGATGTTCAACACCTCGATCCTGATCCTGCTGGCGCTGCCCGTGCTCAACGCCGCGATCGCGATGCTGCTGGTCGACCGGCAGCTCAACGGGCTGTTCTTCGTCGCGGCGCGGGGCGGTTCGCCGATCATCTGGCAGCACTTCTTCTGGACCTTCGGGCACCCCGAGGTCAACATCCTCGCCCTGCCGGCGTTTGGCGTGATGTCGGAGGTGATCCCGGTCTTTTCGCGCAAGCCGATTTTCGGGTACGAGTTTGTCGCCGCCTCCACCGTGGCCATCGCCGCCCTGAGCTTCGGCGTGTGGGCGCACCACATGTTCGCCGTCGGCCTCGGGCGGGTGGCCGACGCCTTCTTCGGGGCCACCAGCATGCTGATCGCGGTGCCGACCGGCGTGAAGATCTGGAACTGGATCGCCACCATGTGGCACGGCTCGATCCGGTTCACGACCTCGATGATGTTCGCCCTCGCGTTCCTCGTCACCTTCACCATCGGCGGCCTCAGCGGCATCACCCTGGCGGTCGTGCCCATCGACTGGCAGGTGACGGACACGTACTACCTGGTGGCCCACCTGCACTACGTGCTCTTCGGCGCGACCATCTTCGGCGTCTTCGCCGGACTCTACTATTGGTTTCCGAAGATGACCGGGCGCCTGCTCTCCGAGCGGTGGGGACGATGGCATTTCTGGCTGACGTTTGTCGGCTTTCACCTCACCTTCTTCGTGCAGCACCTTCTGGGCCTGATGGGCATGCCGCGGCGGGTGTTCACCTACCCGGACCTGCCGGGGTGGGGCGTGCTCAACCTGATCTCGACCGTCGGCGCGGTCGTCATGGGCGTCTCGGTCCTCGTGCTCGCCTGGAATCTCCTGGTGAGCGTGCGCCGGGGCGCCCCGGCGGGCGACAACCCGTGGCACGCCTGGACGCTGGAGTGGGCGACGAGTTCGCCGCCGCCCGAGCACAACTTCACCAAGGTGCCGCCGGTGCGCGGCCGCCGCCCGTTGTGGGATCTGGCGCACCCGGAGGCCACCGACGCGATCCTGCAGGCGCGCGAAGGGGAGGCGGTGCCGTCATGAGCCGCGCCAGACTGGGCGTCATATTCTTCATCATCTCCGAAGTCGGCTTCTTCGGCATGTTGATCATCGCCTACGTGGCGCTGCACAATGCGACCCCGGGCGGTCCCACGGCGGAGCGGAGCCTGGAGGTGGGCCGGACCGGGTTCTACACCTTCCTCCTGCTCAGCAGCAGCCTGACGATCTGGCAGGCGGAGCGGGCCGAGCGGACGGGCCGCACCGGCGCGCTGCGGGGCTGGCTGGCGGCGACGATCGTGCTCGGCGGGACGTTTCTCGTGGGGCAGTCGATCGAATACTACGGCCTGCTCGCGCGTCACATCACGCCGGGCAGCGGCCTGTTCGCCACCTGTTTCTTCACGCTCACCGGATTTCACGGCTGCCACGTGCTCGCCGGACTGGTGATGCTCGGCACCGTGTTCGGCCTCGATTTTCACCCGGGCTTCCAGCGGTTGCGCGGCCACGCCCTCGGCTCGGTCTCGCTCTACTGGCACTTTGTCGACGCGGTCTGGATCGCCGTTTTTTCCGTCGTTTATCTGCGCCTGCTCTCATGACCACCCCTGCCTTGGCGCCCGGCCGCGGCCGGTTCCGCTTTTTCCTCCGCACCCGATGAACCCGCCACCCTCCGTCTCTTCCGACTGGACCGACGCGAAACCCGACACGGTGCCGCGCCCCACCTACTGGCCCGCGTTGCTCGCCTTCGGCATCACCTTCCTGTTCTGGGGCCTCGTCACCTCGTGGACGATCTCGGCGGCCGGCCTGGTCGTCGTCACCATTTCCCTGGACGGGTGGTTCAAGGAGATTGTCCATGAACACGCCTGAACCGGCGGTCCCTGACGCCACCGGCGGACCGCCGTGGACCCCCGAGGAGCTTTCTCGGCGCCGGTTCCTGTGCCGCGTCTGCATGGGATTGGGGGCCGCCGGCGCCGCCGCCGTCGTGATTCCCGCGGCGGGATTC
>JBJKRD010000288.1:0-4143 GCA_046704925.1 Opitutaceae bacterium
CACGATGGTTCCCGGGTTGTGGTTGAATGAAGAGCGGACCTCGAACGCCACGGCGTATTTCTTGGCGAACTCGACCGAACGCGACTGCATGACCTTGGAGCCGCTGCTGGCCAGCTCCAGCATCTCGTCGTAACTGATCTCGTTGAGCTTGCGCGCGTCCTTCACGTCGCGGGGGTCGGCCGTGTAGACGCCGTCGACGTCGGTGTAGATTTCGCAGCGCGCGGCGCGCACCGCCGCGGCCAGCGCGATCGCGGTCAGGTCCGAGCCGCCGCGCCCGAGCGTGGTGATCTGGCCGTCCTCGTTGATGCCCTGGAAGCCGGCCACGATGACGACCTTGCCGGCCTTGAGGTCGTTCTCGATCGGCCGGGCGTTGATCGTCTTGATCTTGGCCTTGGTGTGGGCCTTGTCGGTGAAGATGCCCGCCTGGGCGCCGGTGTAGGACACCGCCGGCACCTCCAGCGCATGCAGGGCGATGGCCGTCAGCGCGATCGTCTCCTGCTCGCCCGTGGCCAGCAGCATGTCCATCTCCCGCTCCGAGGGGTACTCGTGGATGGCCTTGGCCCGGGCGATGAGCTCGTTGGTGACCCCGGAGCGGGCGGACACCACCACCACCAACTCGTGGCCCTCCTGGCGGGCGGCTTTGATGCGTTCGGCGACGCGCTTGATGCGCTCGATGTCCCCCACCGAGGTGCCGCCGTATTTCTGGACGATTCTGGACATGGACGAAGTCGGAAATTGCCGCAAAGCGGCTCAAAAAGCGCAAAGGGAATCGGCACGGGCGGGTGCCGGCGGCGCCATTGGGAGGCGAGACGGACGACATGCCCCCTGTGTCGCCGGCGTCGCCGGCCCACCGGCACGGCGAACGATCGGGGTCGGGTTCCCCCTGACGGAAGAGACGGTCCATTCCTCCATTGCGCGTTGGGTGTTCGACGTTGAGCGTTCAGCGTTCACGGCGCGCCGGCGGAGCGCTCGGCGGGACCGGGTGGCGGCTCCGCCGCCGGCGCGTTCATTCCGCGAAGTCGCCAATGCGCAGCAACAATGGCGCCTCCAGCACGCTCGGCAGCCCGGTCAGGCCGGTCAGCGTGGTGCGGATGGCCTGCTCGTTGCTCTCGTGGGTCGTCAGGATGAGCATGGCCGCATCCGGCAGGCGGCTGCCGCGCTGGATGACACTCTCGATGCTCACGTTGTTTCGGGCCATCACGGCGGCGACCTGCGCCAGCACCCCCGGCTGGTCCTTCACCTCCAGGCGGACGTAGTAACGGCTGCGGATACACTCCAGCGGCGCCAGCTTGGCGCCGCGGCGCCCGCCGGCGTGGATCGCCGCCGCCTCGTCCGGCACGACCACGGATTTGCCGCTGGTCAGCAGGGCGACCGCGTCCGCGATGTCGCTGATCACGGCGCTGGCCGTGGCGTCCTGCCCCGCGCCGCGGCCGATGTAAAGCGTGGTGCCGACCACGTCGCCGCTCACCGCGATGCCGTTGTCGACGCCGTCCACGTTCGCGAGCACCAGGCGGCGGGGCAGCAGGGTCGGATGCACCCGGACGAAAAGTTCGTTGGCGGTGAAGTCGCGGGTGATGACGGCCAGCAATTTGATGCCGTAGCCCAACTGGGCCGCATGGACGATGTCGGCCGGGCTGATGCGGGTGATGCCCTCCACGAGCATCTGCTCGGGTTTCACCCACACGCCGTGCGCCAGAAACGCCAGGATGGCGGCCTTGTGGGCCGTGTCCCACCCCTCGACGTCGAGCGTCTCGTCGGCCTCGGCGTACCCGAGGCGCTTGGCGTCGGCGAGGATGTCGCCATACGGGGCGCCTTCCCGCTCCATCCGGGTGAGGATGTAATTGCAGGTGCCGTTGAGGATGCCGTAGATGAGGCGGAACCGGTTGGCCACGAGCCCCTCGCGCAGCGCCTTGATGATGGGCACGCCGCCCGCGACACTGGCCTCGAAAAAGAAGTGGCCGCCGCCCTTGCGGGCCGCCGCGAAGATCTCCGCCCCGTACCCGCACAGCAGGGCCTTGTTGGCCGAGACCACGATCTTGCCGCGGGCCAGCGCGGCGAGCGTGACGTCCCGGGCCAGGGTCGTGCCGCCGATGAGCTCGCAGACGATCGGCACGGCCGGGTCGGTGGCGACCGCCATCGCGTCGGTGGTCAGCCGGTCTCCCGGAATCTCCACGCTCCGCGCCTTCGCGGGATCGCGTACCGCCACCCGCGCCAGCTCGAGCCGGGCGCCGAGGCGGGCTTCCAACTGCGCCCGGCTGGCGGTGAGGTGCTTCCAGACGCCCTGGCCCACGGTGCCCAGGCCGCAAAAGCCGATGTTGATGGCGACACCCCGGCTCATGGGCCGTCCGCCTTGCGTTCCCAGCGGTGTTCCTGGCCGGCCAACAGGCGCCGGATGTTCGCCTGGTGGCGCACGATCACCAGCACCCCGAGCGCGGTCACCACGATCTTCAGCGCGGAATGCAGCCCGAAAATCCAGGCCGCCGCGGGCACGGCCACCGAGGCGAAGATCGAGGCCAGCGACACGTAGCGCGAAGCGAAAAAGGTGACGATCCACACCGCGGCGCCGATGAGGATCGGCACCGGCATCAGGACGAGCAGGCCGCCGGAAGCCGTGGCGACCCCCTTGCCGCCGCGGAAGCTGGTGAAGACCGAGAAGCTGTGCCCGAGCACCGCCCCGATGAGGCCGGCCAGGCAGTACGGCAGGGCCACGTCGATCGCGTGCATGCCCGTCAGATGTCCGTTCCGATAGACCAGGCCGATCACGTTCCCTTCGCTGGCCTGCCAGACCCACGGCCAGGCCGCGGCCACCGCCCCCTTCAGCGCATCCAGCAGGTACACGGTGTTGCCCGCCTTCGCGCCCAGCACCCTTTTGACATTGGTCGCGCCGGGATTGCCGCTGCCCGCCTTGAAAATGTTCACGCCCCGCGCCCGTGCCACGAGGTAGCCGAAGGGAATCGAACCCAGGAGGTAGCCGACGAGGCCGGCGATGAGCAGGGGCAGGAGCACGGGATCAGGGTCGGTCAGGGCGCCTGTCAGCCTAGAGTTGCACGAACTTTGCCATCCGGATGGCGGGGTTGGATTTGATCTCCTGCCGGGCGGTCGGGCTCGGCTCGCTGTCGACCCGTACGACCATGTAGGCCGTGCCGCCGGGCGTCAGGCGGCTCAACGACATGTCCGCGATGTTCACCCCGTCCTTGCCGAGGATGTTGCCGATGGTCCCGACCATGCCGGGCTGGTCGACGTTCTCCAGGACCAGCAGCTTGCCTTCGGCGGCCACCTCGACCCCGCGGCCGTTGATCGCGACGATGCGGGGGTTGCTGGCCTTGCCGATGAGCGTGCCGTCCGCGGAATAGATCTTCCCGTCCGGCCCCACCGCCTCGACCTGGATCAACTCGCTGTAGTCGCAGTCGGCGGCCGACTTGACGACCTCGGCCTGCACCCCGAGGCGTTTGAGCACCACCGGGGCGTTGACGAAATTGACCTCCTCGCCGCTGATCCGCCGCAGGAAGCCGCGCTCGATGCTGCGCGTCACGGCGTCGGCATCGAGGTCGACGATCCGGCCCCAGTAGGTGATCCCGAGCCGGTCGATCTGCGGCGGGGCGATTTGCTGCACCAGCGTGCCGAGTTTGGCGCCCAGGTCGAGGTACGGCCCGAGCACCTTGAGGGTGGCGGCGTCGATCGAGGGCACGTTCACCGCATTGCGAATCACGCCCCCGCCGAGCGCGTCGGCAATCGCCTCGGCGATCTCGATGCCCACGCTCTCCTGCGCCTCGGCAGTCGAGGCGCCGAGATGCGGCGTCAGGGTGACGTTGGGCAGCCGGCGCAATTCGTGGTCGGCGGCCAGCGGCTCCGCCTCATACACGTCGAGTCCGGCCGCGGCCACATGGCCCGATTTCAGGCCGGCGAGCAGGGCGGACTCCTTGATGATGCCGCCGCGGGCGCAGTTGAAGAGGCGGACCCCCTTCTTCGTCTTGGCCAACGCGGCCTCGTCGATCATGTACCGCGTCTGGTCCGTCAACGGCATGTGGACGGTGATGTAATCCGACTCCCGCAGCAGGCTGTCGAGGTCGACCTGCTCGACCTGCATGGCCTTGGCCCGGCTGGGCGCCAGGTAGGGGTCGAAGGCGAGCACCCGCATGCCGA
>JBJKRD010000289.1:0-4907 GCA_046704925.1 Opitutaceae bacterium
ACCGGAGTTCTGCATCCCCACCTCGATGGAAACCGTGCGGGCGATGATCCGATCGTAGCGAAACCATCGGGCCGCCGCGTAACCCAGGGCGAAGCCGCCCGTGTGCACCAGAAACACGGCCGCCAGCAGCCGCCCGGCGCTGTTTCTCACGGCATCCGCGCTCTGACCGATGATGCACGCGCAGATGAGGGCGATCGTGAGCACCGAGATGAGCGGCGCCACCGGCAGCACCGCCTTCACGGCGCGGGGGAAGAGCCGGCTTACCGCCAGGCCGGCCACCACGGGAATGATCACCACCTTGAAGGTGCTCCAGAACAGACCGACCGCGTCCACGTGCACCATCGTCCCGACGAGCCATTTGGTCAGCAGCGGCGTCATCATCACCGCGCCGAAGGTGGAAACCGCGGTCATGACCACCGACAGCGCGACGTTGGCCCGCGCAATGTAATTGACCACGTTGGAGGCCGTGCCGCCGGGACAACAGGCCACCAGGATGAGCCCGACGGCAAAGGGGGTCGGCAGCCGGAGCGCGTGCGCCACGCTCCAGCCCATGAACGGCATGATCGTGTACTGCGCCGCAAAGCCGAGGGCCACGGGGCGGGGCAGCACCAAAACCCGGCGAAAATCCTCGAAGGTGAGCGTCACGCCCATTCCCAGCATGATGACCGCGAGGCCGGGCACGATCCACGGCCCGAACCAGGTGAACCACGCGGGTTCGACCAGCGCCATCGCCCCGCCCGCCACCACCCACAAGGGAAACGCGTTGGTGAGGTAACCCAGGATTCTCGCCACGCGCCGAGGCTGCCGCCCCGCCGTCGGGCAGGCAACAAATTGGTGACGCCCCAAAATAAATCTTGGCGCGCGACCTGCTTTATGCATGGTGTCACCGCTCCCAATCAAATGACCCGGATGCTCCAGTCCACGCGCCGCCCGGCCCGCGCTTCGATTACGAAGGCGGTCCAGCAGCGTCGCTGTGTGCATATGCGTCCGGTCGTCGCTCGCTGGAGCAAACTCACCGACGCCGGCTGCCTGGCCTGAACGACACCGATTCCCGGTCGTCAGTTCGAATCAGGAGATCCGGCGGTGAAATCCGACGAAAGGAGTATTCCCATGCACACCATCATTCATGCCCTTGCGCCCAGGCGGCCCTTCCCGGCCGGCGCGCGTTCCACCGCGTACCGCCGGCCGCACTACGACTGCCAGGAGGAAGCGGGCGCGCTCAAACTCGTCGTCTACGTTCCCGGGGCCGATCCGGCGGGGATGGAACTCGAGGTGCGCGGACCCGATCTGATTGTGACCGCGCCCAAGACGCGTCCGGTGCGGACCAACTGGCGCGCGTTGCAGCTTGAAAATGTCCAACACGACTACCACCTCCGCCTGCGCCTCGGGTACAACCTCGATTATTCCGGCCTGGAAGCCTCGTTGCGCGAGGCGGTCCTGACCATCCGTATTCCCAAGAAATCGGCGGCGGCCGCGGCCTGACGCGGTTCTCCACCAATTTTGATCTTCCGCTTACATTTTCGTTTTTCGGACCAATCCGCCGCCAGGCTTCGTTATCATGAAATGGTTTCCACGATCACTTAATCGCCGGCCGCCCTCGCCCGCTGTCCGGTCACCCGGGCCGGCCGCCCCGGGCACCGGCGAGGCGACGCACTTCCATGAGCCACGTTATTCGACCCGGTGGATCTCCGACGCGCTCCGGCTCGCCATCCGCCTTCCCGGTGTCAGTCCCGATGATATTGATATTCAAGTAGATGGACCGGACATCGTCGTAACGGCCGCGGCGGAAAATCCGGCTGCGCGCCCGCCCGCAAGCGGCCGTTCGCCCGCCCGGACGGGCGGCTATCACCTGCGGCTCCGGCTGGGATTTTGTTTCGATTACGCGGCGCTGCGCACCGATCGCCGCGCGGGAAATCTGACCATTTGGATTCCGCGGAAGGAGGCGGTGATTGTCGCCTCCTCCCGGCGCTGATTTCGCCGCCGCGTTCGCCTCCCCGGGGGAAACACCCTGTTCCCCAATCACGGAACGCCCTCTATGGTGCATTCCGTGCCCCCTCGTTCCGCCGCCCGCCCCACTCCCACGACCCCCGCCGGCATCGTCTTGGATCGAAAAACGGACCGGTTTCTGGAACTTGCGGCCTGCATCCGTGTTCTCATCAACGGAGGCGTATGACCGTCGCCTCCGCGCTTCACAAGACCCGACACCCAAACCGAAAAAACTCCTCCTTTCCGATGAATTTCCTCCCGCGAACCTCCGAATCCCGGCGTCTGCCCGCCGCGGGCGTGCGCGGCTCTCACGTCGTCCCGCCACGGGACGTGCAATGGGACCGCCCGGTCTTCCGGCCGCCCGAGCTGCCCGCCATTCCCCGGCTGTTCAACGGGGTGCCGTTCACGGCCATGCGGCCGCTCCGCCCCACCCGCCGGGAAGCCATGGAGTCGGGCCTGTAAGGCCGTCCTGCCCGCCACCTGGCTGGCGGTTGCGTCGCGCCGGCGCCGGCCCCGCTACAACTCCGGCACCAGCCACGCCCAGTGCGCCTGCGCGCCGCGGTCGCGGCCCAGCGTTTCCACCAGCGCGTTTAGCAATGGCGTCAATTCGTCCGCGAATCGCCACGGCGGGTTGATCACCAGGAGCCCGCAGCCTTTCATGCGGATCGTCGGATCCGCGGTCACGGCCAGCTCCGCGTAAAGCGCAGGAGCGGGCGCCAGCGCCTGGACGTAGGCGTGAAAGGTCTGCGCCTGGCTGCGCGCGGTCACCGGATACCACGTCGCATAGACGCCGCCGGGAAGACGCCGCAGGCCTTCGGCCAGCGCGACCTGCAACTTCTCAAATTCGTCCGGTTGCTCGAATGGCGGATCGATGAACACAAGCGCCCGCCGCTCGGGAGGCGGCAGCAGCGCCCGCAAGGCCGCGTAGCCGTCGCCGGCCTCCACCGCCACCCGGCGCCGCCCGGCGAACTCCCGGCGCAAAGCGTCCGCTTCGGCCGGCTGGCACTCCCAAAGCGCCAGCCGGTCCTGGGGCCGCCGGAGCAATGCCGCGATCCACGGCGACCCCGGATAGAAACGCAGCCGCGCCCGCGCACCGCCCGCCTGCCGGTTGAACCGCCGGACCAGGGATAGGAATTCGGACAGAAGTGGCGCGCCGATGTCCCCGGTCCGCCACAACCGACCGATTCCTTCCGGCCACTCCGGAGCCCGCGCCGGTGGTCCCGGAAGCGGCGGCGCCCACAAATCGTACGCGCCACGGCCCGCATGAGTGTCGAGGCAGAGAAAACCCTTCGGCTTGCGCTGCAGTCCGCGCAAGAGCCCGACCAACAGCGCGTGCTTGAACACGTCCGCGTAGTTGCCCGCGTGGTAGGCGTGACGGTATTTCATGGCGGATGCCGGCAGGCGGAGCGACGCCGGGACGCCGCGGGCCGGTCCCGGGGTTACCGGGATCTCAAGCGCCCGCCGGGCGCCCGGCCAGTTGCTCGTGGATCGGACCGAACGTCCCCGCTTCGCAGCAGCGCACGAACTCCTCCGTCACCGATTTCAGCCTTTCCCACCGTCCGCGGATGTCATCCGCCTCCGGGCGGCTGATCGTGTTGTCGGTGGCCGCCGCGGCGATCGTCGCCAGCATGTCGGCAAACTCCTGCACGATGGCGTTGGTGGCGGGGATGAGCTGCGTGCCCTGCGGTTTCGTCCGCGGGTTCGCGATGAAGAAGCCTCCCGCCCGCTCGCAGACCCACTGGGCCAGGCGCCGGTCGCCGGTGATCCGCAGCAGTTGCCCGATGCGGTCGAGGGGGTTGGCCGCGCCGCTGCCGTTGTCTGCCGACTCGGCCCACTTGTAGACCATGGAAAGCGACAGCCCCAGGTCGGCGGCGATCTGCTTGGCGCTCGTCTTCTGGAGGATCTCCTTCAGCAGCTCGTGCGATTGCATGCGCCCATCGTGCCGCCGGCGCCGCGGTTGGCAACGCTGGCGTGCCGGCGGCGACGCGGGTCTTACGGTCCGCGTGCGCCGATCCGGTTTTCTTTTGCCTCGGCTTCCGGTTTTGTGGCTAAATCGCGTTTCCACGATGAATATCCACGAATACCAGGCCAAGGCCGTGCTGGAGAAATACGGGGTCGCGGTGCCGAAAGGCGCCCCCGCCCGCTCCCCGGCCGAATTCGAAACCGCGCTCGCCCAATTTCCGGAGGGGCCGGTCGTCGTCAAGGCGCAGATCCATGCCGGCGGGCGCGGCAAGGGCACTTTCACCGACGGCTTCAAGGGCGGCGTGAAGATCGCCCAATCCAAGGCGGAGGCGCTCGGCTACGCCCAGAAGATGTTCGGCAACACGCTCGTCACCGTGCAGACCGGGCCGGCCGGCCGCAAGGTGCAGACGATCTACTTCACCGAACCGTGCGCCATCCAGAAGGAGTATTACCTCGCGATCCTGCTCGACCGCACCGTCTCCCGGCCGGTGATCGTCGCCTCGACCGAGGGCGGCGTCGACATCGAAACCGTCGCCCAGAACACTCCCGAGAAGATCTTCAAGGTCCACGTCGACCCCGCGGTCGGACTGCAGGCCTACCAGGCGCGCGCCCTCGCCTTCCAACTCGGCTTCGCCGGCGACACCTTCAAGCAGGCCGTCAAGCTCATCACCGCCCTTTACCGCGCGTGGTGGGAATCCGATGCCACCCTGGTGGAGATCAACCCCCTGATCACCTCCCCCACGGGCGGCGTGCTCGCGCTCGACGCGAAGGTCGCGCTCGACGACAACGCGCTCTTCCGACATCCGGAGCTGGAGGCGCTGCGCGACCTCAACGAGGAGGATCCGAAAGAGACCGAGGCGGCCAGGCACTCGCTCAATTATATCGCGCTCGACGGCAACATCGCCTGCCTCGTCAACGGCGCCGGTCTCGCCATGAGCACCATGGACATCATCAAACAC
>JBJKRD010000290.1:0-8738 GCA_046704925.1 Opitutaceae bacterium
CACCGTCTCCGCCGCCCGGAAAGCGACGAGACTGTTGGTGCGCGGCGCCAGGAGCTGGGGTTTGCGGGGTCCGTTGTACGGCGTGTTTTTGGTGATCAGGTCCGCGATGGCCGCGGCGTGGGCGGCGCCAAAGTTCTGCGCGGCCCAAAGGCGCGTGTAGGCGTCGAGGTTGTCGTTGGTCCACCGGTCCGCGTTCCACGCCAGGTCCATGAAATACTCCAGGGGAAACTCGTAGCCCTTGAAGTGCCCGACGTTGACGATCCAGATGCGGTCCGCGCCGTACCGGCGGGCCAGGCTCATCTGATCCCAGATCTTCGGAATCGGGTTGGTGTTGATCCATTGGTAGCTGCGCGGCCCCCCGTGATAGTCGAAATGGTAATAGATGCCGGCGCCCCCGGGGCGGCGGCGCTCCGCCGCGGTCGGCAGGCGCCGGAGGTTGCCCCAATTGTCGTCACACCAGAGCAGCGTCACGTCGTCCGGCACCCGCATCCCGGCCTGGTAGTAATCCTGCACCTCCTTGTAGAGGCACCACAGCTGCGGCACCCGGGAGAGATCGGGATTCACCTCCTCGGCGAGGATTTTGCGCTGCTCCCGGACGATGCGCTCCAGCAACGCCTCGTTGGCCGCCGGCCCGCCCGGCGCCATCTCCGTGTCATTCTCCCCGCGCAGGCCGATGGTCACGATGTTCTCGTAATTCCGGTTGCGCGCGATGCCCTCCCGCCAGAAGCGCTGCAGCACCTCGGGATGGGTCGCGTAATTCCAGCCGCCGAGCGTCTTCAGGTACCGCCGGTCCCACTCCTTCTGCGCCCGCATCATGGGCTCCTGGTGCGAGGTGCCCATCACGATGCCGTACTCGTCGGCCAGCCGGGGGTTCGCGGGATCATCCTCGTTGAACGCGTTGTTCCACATCGCCGGCCAGAGGTAGTTGCCCCGCAGGCGCAGGATGAGCTCGAAGAGCCTTGCATAGAACTCATGTCCGTAGTCGGCCACCCCCGGCGGGATCGGCGGATTCGCCTGCGGCGGGATGGTGCCGAATTTCGCCCGCACCCAGTTGGTCAGGTCGGGCGCCTCGTCGTTGAGAAAGATGCCGCGGTATTTCACCGTCGGGCCCGGATCCACGTGGCGGCCCAGCTTCACGAACACCTCCGGGTGGTGGGCTGCCGGCACGTCCGCCCACCAATACCAGGGCGACACGCCGATCTGGCCCGACAGGTCGTAGACACCGTAGATCGTCCCGCGCTTGTCGCTGCCTGCAATCACCAGCGCCCGGGCCACCCCGGGCCAGGGATGCGCCACCACCTCGAGCATGAACGCCTCCCACCGGCCGCGGATCGCGCCCACCTCCAGCTTGCCCGCCCGGATCAGCCCGTCGACCAGGACGCTGTGCCCGACGGTGCCGATGACGACGACGGTGTCACCCCGGACGGCCGCCGCAGTCTCCAGGGCCGGCCGCACCGCGGTCACGCGTTCCACATCACTCTGCAGGTCGTGGGCCACGCGCACCACCCCGGGCCAGTCCTGCGCGTCCACCCACAACGTCGCCGCCGCGCCGTTATCGACCAGGGGAAACGCCGAGGGCGGGCGGGCGAACGCCACGAACGGCTGTTCTCCCACCGCGCCGGCCTTGCCGGCCGCGGCGAACAATGCGCCTGCGCCCAGCAGGATCCGGAGGTGGAGCACCGTTGGAAGCCGCCGGCTCACCGATAACGGTACAGCTTCACCCGCTGAATCTCAAAACGTCCCGGCTCGAGGCGCACGAACCGCCCCTGGTTGGTCTGGTCCCCGTTCAGCCAGCGGCCGCCCTGCCAGGCGCCGTCGACGTAGCGGCCTTCCTGCACGTTCAGGATTCCCATGACCTCCCCGTGTACCGGCGATTCGAACGTCACGACCATGCCGGTGCCGGCCACGACGAATTCGTCGGGTCCCGTCGCGATCACGAGGCCGCCGGCGGGCGGCGTTTCCCCGGTGCCTGACCCGGCGGCCGGCCCGCCCCGGCGAAACGCGGACGGGGCGTTGGCGTAGGCGACGTGAAGGATGCAGCCGCCCAGCCGGAGTTCCTCCGGCTGCAACTGCAGCGGACCCGCGGGCAGGAGCCCGGCCGTCGTGCCCCGGTCACGCTGGGCGACCAGCAACGGCGTGAGTTGCGCGATCAGGTCGTAACTCGCCGTCAGCGCCTCCTGGCCCGGTCCGGCCATCGATTCGATGGCAAACGGCGAAAAGCCGATCGCCTGATGCTGTCCGAAGGCGTACAGGGCCCAGACCGCCGCCTCGGGGTCTCCCCGGGCCTCCGGCACAAAGAGCGGATTGTCGGCCCGGGCGTACCGGTCGACCCACTCTGCAAACTGCGGAAAATAGACGTCGGGCGACAGGAAATCTATCGCGGGCGCCCCGGCCCGCCACACGTCGAGCAGATGCGGCAACGGTCCTCCGCTCGGGTATTGTCCCGGATGGTAGCCGGAGCGGATCAACGCCGCGTTCACATACATCGGCAGCGGATCTTCGGCCTTGCCGGCGGCGGCGACGTACTGGACGTAACGGGCGAAGTGCCACGCCGTAAAGATCTCCTCGCCGGCCGATCCCGCGCCGAAGACCTCTGTCCAGGTTCCGGTCTGCCGGCCGCCCGCCGCCGTCCATGCCGCGCGCACCGCCGGCGCCAGGTCGGCGCCGCGATGGCGCAGCCCCGCCAGCAGCTCCGCGGGCACGGCGCCGTCATACGCCCGGTCGGCGGCCGGGGAGTGGTCGCGCGCCTCGGGAATCATGCCGATCTCGTTTTCCACCTGCACCAGGATCACGGTGTGGTCCGTGCCGTCGGTTTCCCGCAGGTGGCGCATCAGGGCGGCAAAGGCGCGGGCGTCGGTGTCGCGGTTGGCGTCGCTGAACGCCGACAGCTCCTCCAGGGGCCGCCCCTGGCGGTCCCGCGCCCGGGGAAAGCGCGTCGGGTCGGTCTTCACCCAGGCGGGCATGTAACAGGACATGCTGTTCTTCCAGGAACCGAACCAAAGCAGCACCAGCCGCATGCCGGATTGGCGCGCCGCCCGGATCAGGCCGTCCACGCTCGAAAAATCGAACCGGCCCTCGGCCGGCTCGATCACGTCCCAGTAGACCGGCGTCACCACGGTGTTGAGATGCATGGCCTTCAGCTTCGACCAGTACGGCCGCAGGTAGGCGGGATCCGCACTGGAATTGCCAAGCTCGCCGCCCCGAATCAGGAACGGCTGGCCGTCGACGATCAACCGGGTCACCTGACCCTCCCGTTGCAGGTGCGGCGCGGCGACCGGCGTGCCGGGCGCCGCGGTCGCCGCCCAGCCCGCGACCAGGACCACCAGCAGGCTCCGGGCGGCACGGGCCGTCCGGCGCAGGGAAGAGGAACGGAGCAACACGGGGTTATTCATGATGGTTGGGGGCTTGACCACCGGTCCCCTGACCGTCACGCGCGGGGACGGCGCGGCGGCGGACGCCGCCGCAACGCGGCACAGGCGGACAGGCATGAAGGAAGGACCGGCGATGACAGCGTACTTTTCGCGGGCGGGGAAGACCGGGCAAAGGCGACGGCGGTCTAACAATAGATCGATCCGGATCGGTGCGGCGGGAGTCGTCCCGTCACCGGACCGGCGGGCAGGAGGCGCCGTCGAACCAGGTGCCCTCCACGAAGGTGGTCGTCGGAATCTCCGGCACCCCGCGTTTGTTGTGCTGCAGTTGGCCGGCCAGGATCTCCACGGCCATGGCGCCCACGGTCTCGTGGTTCTGCCGCACGCCGGCGATCTGTCCGCCGAAGTTTTCCAGGAAGACGTCCACGAACGACACGTCGCGGGGGATGCGCTGGCCCATTTTGCGCAGGGCCGGCAGGATAAACGAACCCCGGCTGACCAGGACCTCCGGCCGGTAACGATGGTACCATTCGGCGAACGGGCCGGGATCCACCACGACCGGCGCCCGGCTTTCGTTCATCCAGCGATCCACCGGCTCGGGCTCCGGAAAGATGTGCGCGGGGATGCGCTCCCGCGGCGCCAGGTGCTGCTGTTCGCACAGAAAACCCGCGGTCCACAGGTGGTCGACCGCATGATCCCAGCCCCGGTGCATGACGAAGCCGATGCGCCGGTAGCCCGCGGCGATGACCCGCTGCATGGCCATGCGGATGATGCTGCACTGGTCGTTGGTCACGTTGTGCAGCTCCGGCACATGGGGAAAATAGTCGATCTTCACCGCGCTGAAGTTCTGCCAGTCGAACAGCAGCGCGTCGCCCATTTCGCGGCCGTGGGAGGCGATGATCAGCCCGGTGATGCCGCGGGCAAAGAGAATCCGGCTCAGACGGTCCTGGGTCAGCCCCGGTTCCCGCATCCAGAAATGTTCGAGCAGGAATCCCAGCTCCCGCGCCTTCGCCTCCGCGCCCGCATAGAATTGCGGATGGGCCGCGACTTCCTTCCAGCCCCAGCGCGTGCTCCAGTTGGTCACGTAGGCCAGGGTCATCTGGCTGCGCGACGGCCGCAGTTGCTGGCGGTAGGCGACCAGCGCGCGCATCGCCGGATCGGGCCGGTAACCCATCTCCTCGGCCAGGGCGCAGAGCCGCTGCCGGGTGCTGGCCGGGAGCCGGGGATGGTTCCGCAACGCCAGCGACACGGTGGTCACATGCACACCGGCCTTGCGGGCAATATCCGCCAGGGTTACGCGGGGTTCGGCCATGAACAGACGCGCCAAGCTAATCGTCTCCGCCCGACGCGCCACTTTTTTCTGCCAGCCGGTCTTCCCGGACGCCGACCCGCGACTATTCCCGCTCCGACCGGCGCCTCACGGACGGGTCAGCCAGCCGTTGACCCGCAGCCATTCCTCGCACAACCCGGGCCAGCCGGACACCGGGCCCAAGTCCTTCACCAGTCCGAAGCCATGGAATCCCTTCTCGTAGAGGTGCAACTCCGCCGGCACCCCGGCGTGCAGCAGGGCCTCGTAAAACCCGAGGCTGTTTTCGACCGGGACCGTGCGGTCGGGCGTGGCGGCCACCAGGAACGTCGGCGGCGTGTTCTTGGTCACGTGCAACTCGGTGGAATAGAAGTCCACGAGCTCGGAGGAGGGATTCCGGCCGAGCAGGTTCTCCCGCGAACCCAGGTGCACGTAGGGCTTGCGCATGGTGATGACCGGATAGCAGAGGACGAGGAAATCGGGTCGCGCATCCACGGAATCCAGGGCGGCGCCGGTGCGCCCTGCCGGCGCGTCGTAGAGGGTGCCGGCGCAGGCTGCCACATGCCCGCCGGCGGAGAAGCCCATCACCCCGATGCGATCCGGACTGACCCCGTACTGGGCGGCCTGCGAGCGCACCAGCCGCATCGCGCGCAACACGTCGCGCAACGGGGCTGGCTGGCCCCAGTCGCCCAGACGGTACTCGAGCACGAAGGCGGACACGCCCAGCGAGTTGAGCCAGCGGGCCGGCGACGAGCCCTCTTTGTCCATCGACAGCCAGCCGTACCCGCCGCCCGGGCACACGATGACCGCGGTCCCGCAGGCGCGGTCCGCCGGCGCGGGATACCACGTCAGGGTCGGATTCTGCACGTGCGACACGCGGCCCTTCGGCACCTTCAACTCCGCCGCATTCATCGGCTGGGCCGGCACCCCCTCGGGCCAGAGGGTGATGGTCCGGTTCTCCTCCGCATGCAACGGTCCGGCGAGCAGCACCATCAGGAGCGCCGCCCACCCCAGGGGTCGGGCAGGTGATTTCATCCGCCACACTATCCGCGGACGCCCGCCCCGGCGCAAGCCGCCGTCCCGCGGCCGACGCCCAACCCGAAGATTTCGCAGACTACGCGCCCATGAAGTGTAGGGCGGCATCGCCGAATGCCGCCTCCGAACGATTTGGCGCGGTTCGGCGACCCCGCCCGACACCTCGCGGACCGTGCCGCGGGTACGACATTTCAGCGGAAGGGCGTAAAACCCGGGCTAGCCCTTGCCGCCGCCCCGCAGGACGATGACGTTCGCCAGATCGTTTTTCTCGAACTGGCCCCAATAGGCGTCCTCGAGTTGCTTGATTCGCTCCTCGGGCGTCGGCGGCGGCTCCACGCTCGGGGTATCGGTCAGCGCCCGCTTGGCTTGCTCGGCGGAGTAATCCCGGTCGGCCAGACGGGCCACCAGCTCGTGCCAGAACGCGTCGTTGGTGAACTCATCCTGGATCTCGCGCACCTTCTCGTCATCCGCCAGCTTGGGCGACGGCTGCCGCCGGCCATCCTCCCGCTCGGAAACCAGGTCGCCACAGCCGGCCTCCGTGGCCAGCGCGAGGAGTTTCTGATCAAGATCGGCGTAACGCCGCGCCGCCGGGGTGCCCTCACCCTGGTAAGCCGTGACCACCCACATGCCCAGATGGGTGAGTTCCAGCAACCGCTGGTAGTCCTTCTGCGTAAAGGTGAACTTCATGGATAAAAGTGGTAAACGCCCACCTTGCCGGCCCGGTCCCGCAGCGTCAATCGCCGCCCGGGGGCCGGCGGAGCTTCCTAGCGGCGCAGCCCGCCGGTCAGACGCCATCCCGCCAGTGCCGTGACGACCGTCAGCACCGTCAGCCCCGCCCCCCGGCCGGCCTGCCCGTAGAGGAAGCTGCCGGTGGCGAACAGGGCGGACCAAATCGCCACGGCGCCGACGGCGGCCGCCGCCAAGCCGGCGGGCAGGTTGTCGGTCGAGGCCGGCAGACCGGTCTCCGCACGGATCGCGCGCCAGCCGGGACCGGCCGGACGCACCAGCCGGTAGAATTCCACCAGGGTCGGGCGTGGCGTGGGCGGCGTCAGAAAGGTCACCGCCACCCAGATGACGGTCGTGAGCGCCACCGAGGCGAGGAGGACGTCATGGGCGGGCCAGGCCAGGCCGAAGTGCCGCGCCGCCTGGAATCCGACCGCCAGCGCGAATGATCCCCCCATCGCCGCGATTTCCGCCCAGGCGTTCACCCGCCACCAGAACCAGCGCAGAAGATACAGCAGGCCGGTGCCGGCCCCGATGGACAGCATCAAATCGAAGGTTGTCTTCGCCGAGTCGAGCTGGCTGACGACCAGGGCCGAGATCACCATCAGCACCGCGGTCGTGCCGCGACCCAGCCAGACGTAGTGGCGTTCGGGCCGTCCCGGGCGGAGGAAACGGCGGTAGAAGTCGTGGACCAGATAGGAGGTGCCCCAGTTGAGGTGGGTGATGATGGTCGAGATGTACGCGGCGGTGAGGCCGGCCAGCATCAGTCCGGCAAAGCCCGGCGGCAAGAAGCGCAACATCGCGGGATACGCGAGGTCGTGATTGACCAAGCCCGGCTCGACCTGGGGAAAGGCGTGGCGCAGGTCGGCCAGCCGCGGATACACCAGCGTCGAAGCCAGCGCGACGATGATCCAGGGCCACGGCCGCAGGGCGTAATGGGCGGCATTGAAGAACAGGGTGCCCTTCAAGGCCGCCTGCTCGGAACGTGCCGCCAGGATGCGTTGCGCGATGTAGCTGCCGCCGCCCGGCTCGGCGCCCGGATACCAGACCGACCACCACTGGACCGCCAGGGGAATGATCAGAATCGTCAGGGTCAGGTCCCAGTTGTTGAAATCCGGCAGAAACCGGAGCGTCGCCGGGTCAACGTGCCGGACCAGTCCCGCCAGGCCGCCGACCTGCGGCTGCTGCAGCGCGAAGTAGGCGGCCGCCACCGCGGCCGTCATCGCGATGCCAAATTGGATCAGGTCGACCAGCAGCACGCCCCACAAGCCGGCCGGGGCGGCGAACAGGACGCAAAGGGTGCCGCAGATCAGCAGCGTCTCGGCCGGCGGCCAGCCGAGCAGGACCCGCGCGATCTTCACGGCGGCGAGATTCACCGAGGCCATGATCACGCAGTTGAACAGCAGCCCGAGGTACACGGCGCGGAATCCGCGCACCGCGCCGGCCGCCCGGCCCGCGTAGCGGATTTCATAGAACTCCAGGTCCGTGAGCACCCCCGAGCGCCGCCACAGCCGCGCATAGATGAAGACCGTCGTCATGCCGGTCAGCAGAAAGGCCCACCACACCCAGTTTCCGGCCACGCCGTTGCGCCGCACGATGTCGGTCACCAGGTTCGGCGTGTCGGTGCTGAAGGTGGTCGCCACCATCGAAATTCCGATCAGCCACCACGGCGCCGCCCGGCCCGAGGTGAAAAACTCGGACGTGTTCCGCGCCCCGCGGCGGGCGAACAGCAGGGCCGGAATCAGGCAGATCACCAGCGTCAGAACGACGATGATCCAGTCGACGAGCCGGAGGGTCATGGAAAAGACGCGGGTTCCGCCCGGAGGTTATGGCGCTGACCCGGCCGCCGGCTGGGCCGCGCGCTCGATGGTCTCGCGCCACGCCGCCGGCGACAACGTCGCCCGCTCCGGCCACGCCGCGGCGGCACAGATCACGAGGCGAAGGGACGCGACCGCGGGAATCTCCACGGCGAAGCGCGGCGCACCGGCCCTGGCCAGCGCCGCGAGCTTCTCCTTCCGCCAGTCCTCGGAACGCGGCGTGTGGTGCTGGATCGCGGTCACCGCCTCCTCACCAACGGAACACGTGTCGATCAGACCCTGAAACATCGGGGCGATCTCCCGCACGCGCGGCGAACGGGGCGCGAGTTGATCCAAAACTTGCCGGGCCGCGCTCCGCCACGAACCGAGTTTCTGGGCCAATTCCCCAGCCACGGTTGGATCGCCGGCGTTCGGGCCAAACAGAAAATCGTCCGTCAACCGGCCGAATTCCCGCGCCGCCGCGCTGTCCGGCCGGGCGCAGTCCGCCAG
>JBJKRD010000291.1:0-4774 GCA_046704925.1 Opitutaceae bacterium
CGACTTGGTCTAACTTATAATGAGGCGGCGGCGGTGTGCGCCGAAGACCTTTTTTATCGCGACGTTTACGAACTTGTCTTTGTACGGGGTCGTGGTGCCGTGGGCTTTCACATAATCGATGTCGCCCGGCTGCACCCGGGCGGTGGCCAGCGCCCGCGTCATGGCCAGCGAGAGGCCGCGGCCGTCGGGATCGGGCTGCGTGATGTGGAACGCGTCGCACGAAGCGCCGTAGCCTACCAGCTCACAATAGGCCCGGGCGCCCCGGGCCTGCGCGTGCGTGAGCGTCTCGAGCACGAGGACGCCGGCCCCCTCGCCCATGATGAAGCCGTCGCGGTTGCGATCAAACGGCCGGCACGCCCGGTGCGGCTCGTCATTGCGCGTGCTCATGGCCTTCATCGAGCAAAAGCCGGCGTAGGAAAAGGGCGTGATCGCCGCCTCGCTCCCGCCGGCGATCATCACGTCGGCCTCGCCGCGGCGCAGGGCGTTGAACGCCTCGCCGATGGCATGGGCGGACGACGCACACGCGCTGACGATGGAAAAGTTGGGCCCCCGGGCCCCATACTCGATGGCCACCAGGCCGCTGCACATGTTGCTGATCAGGGAGGTGATGGTGAACGGGGACACCTTGCGCGGGCCGCGTTCCCAGAGGACCTTGAGCTGTTGCTCGTAGGTGTGCATGCCGCCGATGCCGGAGCCAATGATGACCCCCAGGCGGTCTCCATCCTCGGCCGCCGGGTTCAAAGCGGCGTCGTTCACCGCCATCCGCGCCGCCGTAAACCCGAAATGGGTATACCGGTCGTTGCGACGGGCCTCCTTCGGATCCATATGCTTCGCGGGATCAAAGCCGAGCACCTCGGCACCGATCTGGCACGGGTAGTTGCTCGCGTCGAACTGGGTCACCCGCGTGATGCCGTTCCGGCCGGCCACGATGTTCGACCAGAAGGTGTCCACGTCGAAGCCCAGCGAGGCGACCACGCCAAGGCCGGTCACCACCACGCGCGGAGGAAGGGAGGCGGAATCCATGGATACAAAAAAAGCGCTCTACCGAAAGGTCTCCAAGGACACACGGTAGAACGCCGGAAAGCGGTGGAAAGGATTATTTCGCGGCGGCCTTCTCTTCAATGTATGCGATCACATCGCCCACGGTCTGGAGCTTTTCGGCGTCCGATTCCGGGATCTCTCCCTTGATCTCGTCTTTGAACTCCTCCTCAAAAGCCATGATCAACTCGACGGTATCGAGCGAGTCTGCGCCCAGATCGTCAAGGAAGGACGCTTCCGGGGTGATCTGTTCCTCGTTAACATTCAATTGGTTAACGATGATCTCTTTGACGCGTTGTTCGATGGTTTTCTGATCAGCCATGGTGGATTTGGGCCAGGGTTCGGGCTGCTCTTTGGGATCACATCACCATGCCGCCGTCAACGGTAAAAACTTGACCAGTAACATAGCTCGCTTCTTCCGAACAAAGGAAGGCGACCAAGTGCGCCACATCGGCGGCCTCGCCGAAGCGCTGCATGGGGATGAACTGCAGGGCGGCCTTGGTAACCTCTTCGGCCAGACCCGCGGTCATGTCGGTCTTGATGAATCCCGGCGCCACCACGTTACAGGTGACATTGCGGCGGGCGAACTCCTTGGCGATGCTCTTGCTGAATCCAATGAGGCCCGCCTTGGCCGCCGCGTAATTGGCCTGGCCCGCGTTGCCGGTCAGGCCGACCACCGAGGCAATGTTCACGATGCGACCCCAGCGCCTTTGGGTCATCGCCCGCCCCAGATGTTTCGTCCAGTGGAAACTGCTCGTCAGGTTGGTGGCCAGAACGAGATTCCAGTCCTCCTCCGACATGCGGAACAGCAGTCCGTCCCGGGTGATGCCCGCGTTGTTGACGAGAATGTCGATGGCCCCGAATTCCGCGACCAAGTCCGCGGACACCTTCGCGATGGCGGCACCGTCGGTGACGTCCAGCGGCAGGGCCCGCGCCTTGGCCCCCCTGGCCTGCAGGGCGGCGGCGACCGCGCCGCAATTCGCCGCGTTCTTGCTCGCACAAATCACCGTCACCCCGTGGCCGGCGAGCTCTTCGGCAATGGCCTTGCCGATCCCCCGGCCGGCGCCGGTGACGAGAGCGGTACGACTATTGAAGGTCATGACGCCAGTAGCGTGCAATGCGGGAGAAGGAGCGAGCCGAATCTTCACCTTGGACGCAGGCCCGATCGCCGGGACCGGGTGCATCCGGCAGGTTCCATCCCGGAATAGCCGCCCCGGGCATGGATTTCCTTTGCGCGCGGTGAAACAACTTTCTATCAAGGGGATCGAAGCAAGGTAGCGAACCTTCTCCAGCGGAGCCTTGGTCCCTCATCCTCACGCCTGTCCATCATGAACAAGAATCTCCTCCCCTGCCTTTCCGCCCTGCTGTTGGCCGGCCCTTTGACCGCCGCGCCGCTCATGCGGACCACGGCGATCCACTCCCAGCCCGATGCGAAGGCGCCGCCGATCGGCTACCTCAAGGCCGGCACCGAGCCGGTCGCCGCCCCTAACGTCACCGCGCCCGACGGATGGATGGCCGTGACTCTGCCGGGTCCGCATGACGCCTACGTGCACAACAACGACTTGAGCAAGGATCTCACCATCCGCCCCGGCGCCCCTCTCCTGGCGCAACCCCAGGACGACGCCCCCGTGCTCGCGACCATGGAAAAGGGCGACAAGATTCAGATCACGGGCCTGCGTCCCGGGTGGACGCAGGTCAAACTCTCCAAGGATGTCATCGGCTATATCCGGATCGGCGGCGAACCGACCGGCCCGGAGCCGGTTGCCGCTTCGCCCGCGGCGGCGGGCGTCCCGCCGCCCCCGCCTCCATCGGCCGCCCAGACCGCGCCCAACCTCAGTGGCGGCCCGCCTTCGCCCCTGGCGCGCACGTTCCAGGGCATCCTGGTACCGACCCAGCGGTTCCTCCTGGTCGGACCGCGGCGGGATTATCCTTACCAACTCAACGACACGGACGGCCGGCGCATCGCCTATCTCGACGTGAGCAGACTGTCGCCCACGGTGCGGATGGAAAAATACCTCAACAATCCGGTGACCTTGACCGGAGCGCTCCGGCAGACCGCGGACGGCAAACACCTGGTGATTCAGGTGGTGACGCTGGACCTCAGATGAGGCCGGCGGGACGTTCTGACGTCACCGGTCGCCCCTGAGTCCACCATGGAACTGATCGACGGCAACCGGATCGCCGGGGACATCATCGCGGGCCTCAAGACCGAGGTCGCGGCGCTCCCGGGGCGCCGCCCCTGCCTGGCGCTGGTGCGGGTGGGTGACGATCCGGCCTCGGTCTCCTACGTCAAGCGCAAGGAGAAGACGGCGGCGGAGATCGGCATCGCGGGACGCGTTATCCTGCCGCCGGTGTCGATTTCCCCGAACGAACTGTTCGCCCTCATCGACCGGTTGAATGGCGACGACACGGTCGACGGCATTCTCGTCCAATCCCCGATGCCCGCGCACCTCGACGAACTCGCGGTCTTTCGGCGGATCGACCCGGCCAAGGACATCGACGGTCTGGGCACCATGAATCTCGGCAAGGTGGCGCAGGACGATGACAGCGGCTTTGTGTCCTGCACCCCGGCGGGCATCATGGAACTGCTCCAACGCAGCGGGGTGACGCTGGCCGGACGGCACGTCGTGGTGGTCGGGCGCAGCCTTCTGGTCGGCAAGCCCTTCGCGCTGCTTGCCGTGCAAAAGAAGGCCGGCGCCAATGCCACGGTCACGGTCTGCCACTCCCAAACGCGGGATCTTCCCGGGATCACGCGGGGAGCCGACGTGTTGATCGCCGCCATCGGCCGGCCGGAGTTCATCACCGCCGACATGGTGCGCCCCGGGACGGTGGTGATCGACGTCGGCGTCAATCGGGTGCCCGATGCCACCAAAAAGGCCGGCTACCGACTCGTGGGTGATGTGCACTTTCCCACCGTGGCGCCACTCGCCGCGAAGATCACGCCGGTGCCGGGCGGCGTGGGGCCGATGACGGTCGCCATGCTGATGAAGAATACGCTCAAGGCGTTCCGGCAACGCTCGGCATGCTGAGTGACTGACACGCCAATCTTGCCTCATCCGGCAACTTCCGTTCCTATTTTCCGTCATGCCAGCGCCCAAGATCCTCGTGGTGGACGACCAGCCCATCAACGTCCAGTTGCTCAAACGCAAGCTGGAGCGTGAAAACATGCAGGTGCTTGCGGCCTACTCGGGTCAGGAGGCGCTCGACTCGGTGCGCCAGGAGAAGCCCGACCTCATCCTGCTCGACGTCATGATGCCGGAGATGGACGGCATCCAGGTGTGCCAGCGCCTGCAGGCCAGCGAGGACACCCGCTCCATCCCGATCATTTTCGTGACCGCCCGCAGCTCCAAGGAGGGCAAACTCGAGGGTCTCGGCGTCGGGGCGGTCGACTACATCACCAAGCCGATCGACCTGGACGAAACCCTGGCCCGTGTGCAGACGCAGCTTCGTTTCGCGGCCATCAATCGGGAGATCATCGACCTGCAGCGCCGCCTGGTCGAGGCGCGGCGGGCCGCGACCATCGGCGCGGTGACGCAGGGTATCGCCCACAACCTGAACAACCTGCTCGGCGTCGTCATCGGCTACCTCGACCTCATCAAGGCCAACTACGACAAGCCGGCCCTGGTGCAGAAAAACGCCAAGAGCGTCGAGGACGCCGTGGCGCGGATCGTCTCGATTGTCCGGCAACTCAGCTCCCTCGTCGTGAAGACCAAGCTGCCCGTGACGAAGGCGGGAC
>JBJKRD010000292.1:0-3724 GCA_046704925.1 Opitutaceae bacterium
GTATTACCGGCTGAAGGACCGCGTGATCGCGCCGGTGGACGGCGGCCTGTTTCAGCCGCGCGACTACGGCTGGCTGGCCGCCCTGCAGACGGGGGCGGAGCAGGCGGTGGCCGGGGTCGGCGAACCCGGCCGCGCCACGCACCGCTCCCGCGCGCCGTCGCTCGTCCTCGACCTGCAGGGCATCTCCTGCGTGGGCTGCGTGTGGCTCATCGAGAAGCTGTTCGAGCGCGAGCCCGGCGCGCTGCGCATCGAGATCAACGCCCAGCTCGGCCGCCTGCGGCTGACCTGGGAGGCCGGCCGCTTCGACGCGGTGCGGTTCGCGCACACGCTGCAGTCGTTCGGCTATTTCGTCGGCCCGCCCGGCGCCGAACCCGCGACCGCGCCGGAAAGCCGGGACCTCGTCAAGCGCATCGGGCTGTGCACGGCCTTCGCCCTGAACGTGAGGCTGTTCACCCTGCCGGTGTACTTCGGGATGGCGCCCACGTTCCGCTACGCGCGCCTCTTCGGCACGCTCGCGCTGCTGTTCGGCACGCTGAGCTTCCTGGCCGGCGGCACCTATTTCCTGGGGCGCGCGGTCCGCGCGATCCGCGACCGGGTGATGCACATCGACCTGCCGATCGCGCTCGGGGTGACGGCGGCCTACGCCGGCTCGGTCTACGGCTGGATCGCGCACGACGCGCGTTTCGTCTACTTCGACTTCGTCGCCTCGTTCATCCTGCTGATGCTGGTCGGCCGCTGGGCGCAGGTCGCGGCGGTCGAGCGCAACCGCCGGCGGCTTCTGCGGCGCCAGCCGGGGCCGCCCCGGGTGCGCCTCTTCGCGGCCGACGGCACGCCTGCGGGGGAGGTCGCGCCGGCGGTGCTCGCGGCGGGGCACCTCTTCGCCGTGCCGATGGGTCACCCGGTGCCGGTGGACGCGCGGCTGGCGGGCGCCGCCGCGGTCTTCACCACCGCGTGGATCAACGGCGAATCGGAACCGCGGATCTTCCGCGCCGATCAGCGGGTGCCGGCGGGGGCCGTCAACGTGACCCGGGGCGAGGTGCGGCTGGAGGCGCTGCAGCCCTGGAGCGAATCGCTGCTCGCGCGGCTGCTGCACGCCGAGGCCCGGCCCGGCCACCGCCACCGGTTCTTCGAGCGGGTGATCCAGGCGTACCTTGCCGGCATCCTCGGCCTGGCGCTGGCCGGCGGAGTGGCCTGGGCGATCGCAACCGGCGACGTCCGGCGGGCGTTGTCGGCGGCCATCGCGGTCCTCGTCGTGTCCTGCCCCTGCGCGTTGGGGCTGGCGCTGCCGCTGGCCGACGAGATGGCGACCGTGGGGGCGCGGCGCCACGGCGTGTTCGTGCGGGAGAACGACCTGTGGACGCGGCTTGGCCGCATCCGGAAGATCATCTTCGACAAGACCGGCACGCTGACCTTGGAAGTGCCGGCGTTGGCGAATCCGGAGGCACTAAAGGGCGTCGCGGGCCGGGACCGCCAGGCGCTCTTCACCCTCGTGCGCGAGAACCCGCACCCCGTGAGCCAGAGTCTGCACGAGGCGCTGCTGGTCGCGGGCGGCGCCCTGGATCCGCTCCCGGGCGAACTGCGCGAGCGGGTCGGTTTTGGCGTGGCGTTGCGCACCGCGGACGCCGGCTGGACGCTCGGACGTCCGGGCTGGACCGGCGCGGACGCACCGGCGGACGGACCGGGCGCGGAGGTGGACGGGGGAGCATTGGGGGAGGCGGAATTTGCGCACGACGGCGTGGTGCTCGCCCGCTTCCGATTCAGAGAGGAGATCCGCGCCGATGCGCCGGTGGAGGTGAACGCCCTGCGGACCGGCGGCCGGGAGGTCTACCTGCTGAGCGGCGACCGCCGCGCGAAGGTGGCGGCGATGGCGACCGCGCTGGGCCTGCCCCCGACGCAGGCGGTGGGCGAAGCGCCGCCGGAAGAGAAAGCCGGCTGGGTGCGCCAGCTCGACCGGCACGACACGCTCATGCTGGGCGACGGGGCCAACGACAGCCTGGCCTTCGAGAGCGCGTTCTGCCGCGGGACGCCGGTGGTCCATCGCGGCGTGCTCGAGCAAAAGGCGGACTTTTACTATCTCGGGCACGGCATCGGGGGAATCCGGCGCCTTGTCGCGATCAACCGGGCCCGGGCGCGCACCCAGGGGTGGATCTTCGCCTTCGCGATCGCCTACAACGTCGTGGCCGTCGGCTTCGCCATGGCGGGGAGCATCAATCCGCTGGTGGCGGCGGTCCTCATGCCGTCGAGCTCGCTCGTGACCCTCGCGATCACGGGACTGGGCATGAGGGCGAGTCTGCGCGGGTAGACGCTCCTCGAACGCCCAACATTCGACGCTCAACTTCCAACTCCGCACCCGGAAGCGGGAATGCGGGACCAATCGTGCCACGCCCTCACGCTCGCAGGCGGAAGACGAGGTAGGGCAGGGCGGCCAGCCACAGCAGGAATACCAGCCAGACGCGGCCTTTGAGCAGATTGTAGTCCATCGCGAGGCGCCGCCAGGTGTGCTTGGCGACGAAGTGACCGAATCCGCTCTCGAATGCAACCGTCAGCGCCAGCCAGATTGCGCCCACGGCCACCGCCTCGCGGGCCGATGCGAGCGGCCAGAGCCGTTCGACGGCCCAGGTATAGACCGCGAACACGATCATGCCGATCAGCGTCGAGAGCTGGTGGGCCTGAAGCTCGGTCATGAAGCGCCGGTAGCCCAGATCGCGGGCGAGGCCGTTGGCGATGGCGACGAACACCATCGGAATCCAGGCGAGAAGGTAGGTGGTGAGCATGGGGAGACTCGGCTCAACGGGTGGCGGAGGCACCGTCGACGCGGGGCAGGCGGCATCGCCGTTCCGAGCGAAGCGACGTCAGCCATGCCGCCACCTGATGATTTTTGGCGGGGTCCGGCGACCCCGCCCTGCAAAGGGCGCTCCCCAACTGCCGCTCGGCGCCGTTGCTGCCGCCTGTGGCACGCCCGGCAAAGGGTTTGGTCCTCATCCGGCGCCGGTCAGAGCCGCTTCGGAATCGCCGCGGTCAGCACCGTCGGCGCGCCGGTGGTGACCCGCACATTGTCCTCGATCCGGACGCCGCCGAGGCCGAGGTGCGGCGCCACCTTCTCCCAGCGCACGCAGTTGCGGTATCGGCGCCGGCGGCGCGGGTCGCGGAGCAGCTCCGGGATGAAATAGAGGCCCGGCTCGACGGTGACGACGTAGCCCGGAGCCAGCGGCAGATCCATGCGCAGGTTGCGCAGGCACGGACGGGGATCCTTGCTCCGGCCGGGCAGCAGCCCGCTGGCGTCGCGCACGCCGAGACCGACCATGTGGCCGATGCCGTGCGGGAAAAAGAGCAGGTGCGCCTCCTGTTCAACCAGCGATTCCGCGTTGCCGCGCATCAGACCGAGCGAGACGAGGCCGGCGGTCATCGCAACCGCCGCCTGCAGGTGGATGTCGCGCCATTCGGCCCCCGCCACGCAGCGGGCGATCGCCTGCTCCTCGGCGGCGAGCACGACCTGATAAAGGTCGCGCTGAAACGCGGCCGGCCGGCCGGCCACGTAGGTCCGCGTGACGTCGATCACATAGCGGTCGACCTCGGCCCCGGCGTCGATCAGCACGAACTCACCGCGGCATACCGCACGCTCCGTCGGCTCGAAGTGCAGCACGGCGGCGTGGGGCCCGGCGCCGACGATGGTGCCATAGCCCGGCCGCTGCGACCCGTGGCGGAAGAAACCGGCCTCCAGTTC
>JBJKRD010000293.1:0-17705 GCA_046704925.1 Opitutaceae bacterium
CGGGTTGTGCCGGAGACTGTGTAGAACAAGGTGAGCGGGTTGGTGGCGGTGGGGGCCTTCGTTCCGTTCACCCTGGACGGCCTCGCAAAGCTCCTGGGGGTGGGCAAGGTGGCGGCGGCCGGGTCCCCGCTGATTGCGAGCGGGTTGGCCACCATCCAGATCGGCGCCGTCGATTTCTCCTGGGGCCTGGCGGTGCTCATGATGCCGCTGGCTGCGGCGATTTTCATCGTGGTCTGGATCACGTCGCACGCCATCAACGTGCTGATCCTGCTCAGCCCGTGGGGCACGGTGGACGCGGCGCTGAAGGGTGCGCGCACCGCGGTCCTGGGCCTGCTGACAGTCACCACCTGGATCAGTCCGACGTGGGGCGCCGTGCTGTCGCTCATCATCATCCTGCTGGCGTGGCTGTGCGCCGGCTGGGCGTTCCGGCTGACGACCTTCGGCACCCTCTTCTGCTGGGATTTCTTCACGGTTCGCCGCGCGCGGTTCCGGCCGGCGGCCAACGACAACTGGATGTTCACCGCGTGCAAGGTCGGGGGCGCGCCGCTGCGTTCCTACGGGCGGCTGCATCGCGGCGACGATGGCCGGCTGGAGTTTCGCTACCGTCCGTGGCTGGTGCTGCGGTCGCGGACGGCCGAAGTGTCGGCACCGGCCCTGGCGGTCGGCCGGGGGGCCTTCTATTCCACGATCGTCACCCGCGGCGAAGACGGTGCCACCAATCTCTTCCTGCTGCCGCCCCGTTATCGCGGCCACGAGGCCGACCTGGCGCACGCCTGCGAGGTCCGGGACGTGGTCGACATCGGGCTGCGCCGCGCTTGGGCGTGGCTCAAGGAGGCCCTCGGATTTGGTGGCCGCCACGCGACCGCCGCGGCCTGAGCGCAGCTCGGCGGCCCGCGCCTCAGGCTTGGTCCTCGAGGTAGTGCTGCAGGCCGGCCAGCATCTCTTTCCAGCAGTGCCGGCGTTCGGCGGCGACCTGAAGGTCGGCCAGACGGGTGTGGTTCACCGCGACCGCGCTGCGCCGGCTTCCCAGGGGCGTGATCCGCACTTCGATGTCCGACTCGTCATCCTCACAGGTCAGGCGGATGCGTTGCAGGGTCGCGCCCCGCCGGACGCTGATCTTGACGCCGGCCAGCCAGTGCGAGCGGCGCCGGGGGTTGGTCCAGGCCGCCAGGACGTCCGCGGCCGCGGCGGCGATGGTCTTGTGAGCGCTGACCGCGAAGGTCCGGTCGTGCGGTTTCTCCTTGGTCTCGGCGGTGGAACCGGAAGCCGCGTGCGGAGCAGTCCGGGAACGGCGCGATGAGCGAATCATGGACCGGCTAATCTACGGTCCAGCCCGGCGAGGGCGATGAGAAATTCCGCCGCCCGGAGTTGCCGGCTGCGCAGATCCGGCTGCGCTTTTTCTCCATGGGACGCTGGGGCGGCTGCGGATTCCGCTCGGGCGCACACGGTGTTCGGAGTGACGGGAGACGCCGCCGACGTGACGTCAGGCGCCGGTCGATTTCACCGCGGCGGCCAGGCGGGCGGTCGTCCGGGCGCATTCCGCCACCCGGGCGATGGTCTTGGCGTCGGTAAGCTCGCCGTCGGTAAAATCCCGGTCGGTCGCGTACACGAAGCGGGGCACGATCACGCAGCGAAAGTCGAGCATGAGGGAATTGGCGAGGGCCATGATCGACATGTAGCTGTGGCCGCCGCCGGCCGCACAAAGGAAACCGACCATCTTGTCCTCCCACGCGGAACCGGTCAGCTCCACGAGGTTCTTCAGCGCGGCATTGGCGTCGTAATTGTAGATGGGAGTCGCGGCGAGGACGCCGTCAGCCGAGGCCACCATCGCGCGCGCGCGTTTCCCGTTGGGGTCGTCGAACGAGTCGGGCGCACCGCAGAGCGGCAGGGACAACTCGCTCAGATCCAGCCAGCCGGGCGCGAGGCCGTCGGCGGTCAGGACCCGCCGGGCCTCCAACGCCAGGAGGCGGCTGCGACTGACGGGGTTGAGGCTCGCGGAGATGATGAGGAGGCTCATGGCTTTACGGGGCGAAACGGCGGGCCGTAAGACGGCCTCGTAACTGAGGGACTTTGGCGTTGTTTTCAAGGAGCGCCGGGCCGATATTTACCCGATGCCCCCGACCGATCACACCGCCTTCCACCGCCTGTTTGGCGAGATCGGCACGGTCGACGCCGTGGGGGTGGAGGAACGGGTCGCGAAATACGCCACCCGCAGCATCAAAAAGGGCTCCAAGGTCTTCGGGCTGAAACTGGCGGTGTCGATGGTCGATCTCACGACGTTGGAGGGCAAGGACACGCCGGGGAAGGTCGAGTCGTTGTGCCGCAAGGCGGTCCGGCCGCACGAGGATCCGAACATTCCGCCGGTGGCGGCGGTGTGTGTGTACCCCGCGCTGGTGCGCCACGCGCGGCGGGCGCTGGGAGCCGATACGCCGGTGCGGATCGCGTCGGTGGCCACGGCGTTCCCCTCCGGGCAGATGCCGCTGAAGACGCGGCTGGCGGAGGTGCGCGCCGCCGTCGTCGACGGCGCCGACGAAATCGACATGGTGATCAACCGCGGGGCGTTTCTGGCGGGCGAATTCGCGCAGGTGCAGGACGAGATCGCGGCGGTGGTCGAGGCCTGCGGCGACGCGGTGCTGAAGGTGATCCTCGAAGTCAGCGAACTGGAGACCTACGACTACATCCGCGCCGCCGCCTTCCTCGCGATGCGCCGGCTGCGGCCGGGCGATTTCATCAAGACCAGCACGGGCAAGACCTCCGGCAACGCCACGCTGGGCAACAACCAGGTGATGCTGGAGGCAATCCGGGATCATTACCTGGAGACCGGCGTGGCCATCGGCATGAAACCCGCCGGCGGCATTCGGGCCGCCAAACCGGCGCTGCAGTTTCTCGTGGCGGTGAAGGAGACCCTCGGCGACGGCTGGCTCAACAACGAGCGCTACCGTTTCGGCGCCAGCTCGCTGCTCAACGACCTCCTGCGCCAGCTCGAAAAGGAAAAGACCGGCGCCTACCAGGCGCCGTACTACTTCAGCGAAGCCGCGGAGAGTTATTAGGCGGAAATCAGAAACCAGGGGCCAGAAAGGATAGCGTCATGCCGAGCGCAGTGGACAGGAAAACGGAACGTCCGACGGGGCGGGCGGGCCCCCGGGCGCGACCCGAACTGATCTTTGGCGACCTGTGGGAATACGATCCCCCGCCCGAGACGGCCGACCCGAAGCTCAAGACGCGTTACGAGCTGTTCATCGACGGCCGGTTCACGGCCCCGGGCTCGGGCAAGTACTTCGATTCCATCAATCCGGCCACCGAGCAGAAGCTGGCGGAGCTGGCGCTCGGCGGAGCCGCCGACGTGGAGGCGGCCTGCGCCGCCGCCGCGCGGGCCTTCGCCACGGTGTGGCGCCGGATGCCCGGACGCGAGCGCGGCAAGTACCTCTTTCGCATCGCCCGGCTGCTGCAGGATCGGGCGCGGGAGTTCGCGGTGGCCGAGACGATGGACAACGGCAAGCCGATCCGCGAAACGCGGGATTTCGACGTGCCGATGTGCGCGGCGCACTTCTTCCATCACGGGGGCTGGGCCGACAAGCTCGAGTACGTGGCGCCGGGCCGCCGGCTGGAGCCGCTCGGGGTGGTCGGCCAGGTGATTCCGTGGAATTTCCCGCTGCTGATGCTCGCGTGGAAGATCGCGCCCGCGCTGGCGACGGGCAACTGCGTCGTCATCAAACCGGCGTCGAACACCTCGATCACCGCGCTGAAACTTGCGGAGATCCTGCAGGACGCCGGTTTGCCCCCGGGCGTGGTCAACGTCGTCACCGGCCCGGGCAGCACCGGCGCCGCCCTCATGGCGCATCCGGCCGCGGCCAAGATCGCCTTCACCGGTTCGACCGAGGTGGGCAAGGTCATCATGCGTTCGGTGGCCGGCGGCGACAAGCGGATGACGATGGAACTGGGCGGCAAGGCGGCGAACATCGTGTTCGACGACGCGCCGCTCGACCAGGCGGTGGAAGGCATCGTCAACGGCATCTTCTTCAACCAGGGCCAGGTGTGCTGCGCGGGGTCGCGCCTGCTGGTGCAGGAAACCGTGGCGCACGAGGTCGTGGCGAAGCTGAAGAACCGGCTCCGGGTCCTGCGCGTCGGCGACCCGCTGGACAAGAACACGGACCTGGGTGCCATCGTGTCCCGGGCGCAGCTCGACACGATCCGGCGCTATCTGGACATCGGCGTGAAGGAAGGCGCGGAGATGTGGCAGCCGCCCGGCCGCCTGCCGGCCCGGGGGTTCTTCCTGCCGCCGACGATCTTCACCGGCGTGACCCAGAGCCACTGCATCGCGCGCGAGGAGATCTTCGGGCCGGTGCTCAGCATCCTCACCTTCCGCACGATCGAAGAAGCCATCGAAAAGGCGAACAACACCGCCTACGGGCTCAGCGCCGGGGTCTGGACCGACAAGGGATCGCGCATCCTGAAGATGTCGACCGCGCTCAAGGCCGGGGTGGTCTGGGCCAACACGTTCAACAAATTCGATCCCACCTCGCCCTTCGGCGGCTACAAGGAATCGGGCTTCGGCCGCGAAGGCGGCCGCCAGGGCCTGCTCGACTACGCCAGGCTGGTTTAAAGTCTTGGGGTAACGCATAATCCGCTCCTCCAGTGCTTCCTTACGCTTTAAACCCTACCCTTTGAACTCGGCGGCGTTGCCGCCCAGCACGATGAACAGAATTCCAATCACGAAGACGCCGAAAGTCTATGTCGGCGGCGCGTTCATCCGGTCGGAGAGCGGCCGCACGTTCCCGCTCAAGGATGCCGCCGGGAATTTTTTCGCCAACATCCCGCAATGTACCCGCAAGGACCTGCGCAATGCGGTGGAGGCGGCGGCGAAGGCCGGCCCCGGTTGGGCGCGCCGGACGGCGTACAATCGCGCGCAGATCATCTATCGCCTCGGCGAGATGCTGGAGGCGCGGCAGGCGGACATGAGCGACGCGCTCACCCTGGGGGGGGCGGCCTCGGCGGCGGCCGCCCGGCGCGAAATCGCCACGGCGGTGGATCGCCTGATCTACTACGCGGGTTGGGCCGACAAATTCGAGCAGGTGCTGGGCAGCGTGAACCCGGTCGCGGGGCCGTTTTTCGATTTCACCGTCACCGATCCGATGGGCGTGGTCGGCGTGATCGCGCCGGAGGAAGCGCCGCTGCTGGGCCTGATCAGCCTGGTGGCGCCGGTCATCGTCGGCGGCAACACGGTCGTGGCGCTCGCCTCGGGGAAGCGCCCGTATCCCGCCATCGTCCTCGGCGAGATGCTGGCCACGAGCGACCTGCCCGGCGGGGTGGTCAACCTGCTGACCGGCCTGCGGAAGGAATTGCTGCCGACCTTCGCCACGCATGCCCACCTGCGGGCCATCGCCGCGGTGGCCGACGCGGAGGAGCGGAAGGCGCTCGCGCTGGGCGCGATCGAGAGCGTCAAACGCACCCGGTTCTGGAAGGCCGAGGAGAAGACCGACTGGTTTTCGGACAAGGCCCGGAGCCTTTACGCCATCCGCGACTTCCTGGAGTTCAAGACCACCTGGCACCCGATCGGCGCGTGACGGCGCGCCCACCGATCGGCGACCGCCCGGGGGTGGGCGCCGACGTCGTCCGGTGAAGCCGGGCGGCACCTGGTGGCCCGGTCCGAGGCCGGCGGCGCCGGCTCACATTCCGGTTTGGCCGCCCAGCGATTTGATGAAGGCCGCAACCGCCTCGGCTTCCTGCTGGTTCATGCGGAACGGCGGCATGGGCGGCCGCGGGGGCGCGATGCCCTTGGGCGTTTCCCCGGTCATGAGGAAATGCGCGAGCTGCTCCTCGGTGAAGCCGGCCGGCAACCCGGCCAGGCGGGGGGCGGTGGCGGCCCAGACCGGCATGGGCCCGGTGGGTTTGAAGAAGAGGGGCGTGCCGGCGAGCTCCCGGCCGGCGACGAACTGGCCGTCGGGACCACGGGGCGAATGGCAGTCGACGCAGCCGGCAACGTTTTCCACCAGATGACGGCCGTAGGCGACCCGGTCGCTGGTGGTGGTGCTGGCTTCGGACTGGGAACAAGCGACCGCGAGCAGGGCGGCAATCACGATGCCGGCGACAAGGCAGAGGATGGATTTCATTTAGGGGTGACGGGACTGAGGCGGGTGGTCCGCCTGGAGGCGCGAAAGGCGCTGAAGGTAGAGGGCTTGGGACGAAAAGCGAATGGTCGGGCGATTTTTCCCGGCTCATGGATGCGAAGGAAAGCATCGGCCGCTGATCCCGGGTGCCGACCGCCTGTCTAAAGTTTGCGGCGGTGCGGCGGGATTGCTGTAGTGTCCCCCGAAAATGGACGCGCGGACCACTTCCATCCCGTTTGTCGGCGACACCCCCGACCGTCGCCGGGCGCGGGAGCGCCTGTATGTCCTGTGTCAGACCGCCGGCTGGGCTTTTTTCTTGCTGATCCAGCTTTATTTCGTGCGGGTCTTTGCCACGGAATCCGACGGGGAACGGGGGGTGATCGGAGCGGTGGTGCAGGGGGTCACCGTCGGCTGGCTGCTCACCCATTACGTCCGGCGCTGGTACAACCGGTGGGGCTGGAAGGAGCTGGGTTGGCGCGCGCTGACGCCGCGGATCCTGGGCATGGGTCTGGTGCTGGCCCTGACCTGGTGCCTGTTGTGTTACGGGATCCATTACGGCGTGCTTGGCTATCCCTGGCCGCAGAAGTACCACCCGTTGGCCCTGTTCAGCGTCAGTCTGGTCAACGGCTTCGTGCTGATGGTCGGCTGGCAGTTTGCCTATTTCCTTTACCACGTGTTCGATCGCTTCAACCGGCTGCAGATCGAGCAACTCCGCCTGGCCGCCACCTTGAAGGACGCCGAGCTCCGCGCCCTCAAATCGCAGGTCAACCCGCATTTCATCTTCAACGCGCTCAACTCGCTGCGCGGTCTCATCGAGGAGAATCCGGCGCGGGCCCGGCAGGCCGTCACCCAACTCGCCAACCTCCTGCGCTATTCGCTGCAGAGCAGACATCTGGAAACGGTGCCGTTCGAGGAGGAACTGGAGACGGTCAACGACTACCTGGCGCTGGAGCAAGTGCGCCATGAGGAGCGTCTGCGTGTGCGGCTGGAGGTGGCGCCCGGCGCGCTCTCCTGGCCGGTGCCCCCGATGCTCCTGCAGACGCTGGTGGAGAATGCCGTCAAATACGGCATCGCGCCGCGACCTGACGGGGGCGAGATCACGATCGGCGCACGCTGTGATCGCGACGTGCTGCGGATCGAGGTCGCCAACCCGGGCACGCTGGCGGCGGGCGGCGGATCCACCGGCGTGGGCCTGCGAAATGCCGCCGAGCGTCTCGGTCTGCTCTTCGGCGCCCAGGCCACGCTCCACCTGCGCGAGTCCCCGCCCGGCCGGGTGGTGGCCGACGTGGTCGTGCCGCTCGCGCCGGCGGCGGCCGATCGCGAGACATCCCCGGCGCGGTTCCAGCACGCGGCGGAGGGCGTCGCCGCCGGGCCGAGGCGGCCGGCATGAAGGCCCTGCTGATCGATGACGAGCGCCTCGCGCGAAACGAGCTGCGCTGGCTGCTCGCGGTGCACCCCGACATCGCCGTCGCCGGCGAGGCGGCCCACGCCGACGAGGCGCGCCGGCGCATCACGGAGCTGCAGCCCGACCTGTTGTTCCTCGACGTGCAAATGCCGGGCGACGACGGCTTCAAGCTGCTGGAATCGCTGGAACCGCCGCTGCCGCGAGTGATTTTCACCACCGTCTACGACGAGTTCGCGGTGAAGGCGTTCGAATTCAACGCCCTCGATTACCTGATGAAACCGGTCGATCCGTCCCGCCTCGCGGCCGCCCTGGCGAAGTTGCCGGCGGAGCCAGCGGGGCCCGGCAGCCCGGCCGGCGCGCCGGTCCGGCTGGCGGCGACGGACCGGGTCTTTCTGCGGGAAGGTGACCGCTGCTGGTTTGTCGAGGTCGGACTGATCCGGCTGATGGAAAGCGCGGGCAACTACACCCGCGTGCATTTCGGGGACGCCCAGCCGCAGCTCTTCCGTTCGCTCAACGCGATGGAGGACCGTCTTGACCCCCGGAGTTTCTTCCGCGCCAACCGGCGGCAGATCATCAACCTTGCGTGGATCGACCGCATCGAACCCTGGTTCAGCGGCGGCCTGCTTGTGCATCTGAAGGGCGGGCTGAAGGTGGAGCTGTCCCGCCGCCAGGCGCAGGCCTTCCGCGAACGGCTAAGCCTGTGAACGCAAATCGGGAAATTGCAGAGGCGGGAACGCGGGAAACTCGCGGCAAGTGCTTGGGGAGGCCGCCCATTTCCTGCTTTTCCCCCCGCCCGGTTTCCCGCTTTTCTACCTCCGCATGATTGAGACCCGGGAGCTGACGAAGGTGTTTCACGACCGCAAGCGGGGCGAGATCCGCGCCGTGAACGGCGTGTCTCTGACCTGCCGGCCGGGGGAGATCTATGGCCTGCTCGGCGCCAATGGCGCCGGCAAGACGACCACGCTGCGGCTGCTCGCCACCCTGCTGCAGCCGACGGCCGGCGGCGCCACGGTTGCCGGGTTTGACATCGTCACCCAGCCCGCGCAGGTGCGGGCCCGGGTCGGCTTTCTCGCCACCAGTACGGCGTTGTACGGAAGGCTGACGGCGCGGGAGACCATCGCCTACTTCGGCCGGCTCAACGGCCTGTCCACCGCGGCGGTCGCGGCCCGCACCCGGGAGCTGGCCGATGAGCTCGAGATGCACGAGTTTCTCGACCGGCGGGTGGAGCACTTTTCGACGGGCATGAAGCAGAAGACGTCGATCGCGCGGACGCTGGTGCACGATCCCCCGGTGCTGGTCTTCGACGAACCGACGGTCGGGCTCGACGTGATGGCGGCCCGGGCCATCGCGCGTTTCGTGCGCGCCTGCCGCGCCCGCGGCAAGACCGTCATTTATTCCACCCACGTCATGAGCGAAGCGGCGAAGCTTTGCGATGCCATCGGCATCATCGATCACGGCCGGCTGGTCGCCGGCGGGACGCTCGCCGAGCTGCGGCAGCGCTACGGCGAAAGCGACCTGGAGGAGATCTTTGTCCGGGCGGTCGGCGGGGAGGTGGCGGCATGAACGGGGCCAACCTGCTCACGGTGTACCGGAAGGAATTGCGCGACACCCTCCGGGACCGGCGGACCCTGATCTCGATGATCGTCGTGCCGACCCTCCTGATTCCCGGCCTGCTGCTGGTCGCCGGGTTGATTTCGTACCGGGTGGTGCGCCAGGCGCGGCAGGAGATCCCGACGGTGATGCTGGTGGGCGGGGAGGATTCCCCGGCGGTGCGGGCGGCGCTGGCGGCCGATCCGAGGGTCCGCCTGCTGCCGACGACGGCCGACTGGAAACAACGCATCATCGACAAGCGGCTGCGGGCGGCCGTCGGGATTCCGGCGGATTTCGACGCGGCGCTCGCCACCGGCCGCCCGGAGGTGCTGAAGATCTACGATTACGAGAGCGAGCTGCGATCGGGTTTCGCCGTGGGCGAGCTGCGGCGCTTTTTCACCGACTATCGCGACCGCATCATCACCGCGCGCCTCACTGCGCGCGGGCTGCCGGCGAGCCTCGTGAAGCCGTTCGAAGTGAAGGCGGAGAATGTGGCGCCGCCCGAACGGGTGGGCGGCAATGTCATCGGCGGCATCATCCCGTACATCTTCATCCTCCTTTGCTTCACCGGCGCCATGTATCCGGCCATGGATCTGACGGCGGGCGAGAAGGAGCGCGGCACGATGGAGACGATCCTGTGCAGCCCGGTCGCGCGCAGCGATCTGGTGCTGGGCAAGTTCCTGATGGTGCTGACGGCGGCGCTGGCGACCGTGGCGTGGTCGCTGCTCTCGATGGGCGCGAGCCTGGCCATCGGCGGCGCGCTGCTGGGGCGGGCGGGCGGCGCCGCGGCCATCGCCGCCAAGGGGGCGGCCGGCGTGGTGCCGTCGCTCGATCCCCTGGGCGGTCTGCTGGCGCTGGCGATGGTGGTGCCAGTCGCGGTGCTGTTCTCGGCCGTGTTGATGGCCCTTTCGCTGTTCGCGCGGAGCGTCAAGGAGGCGCAAAGCTACGTGTCGCCGCTCATCATCGTGATCATCACCCCCGCGATGATGGGCATGTTGCCGGGCGTGGACCTGAACACCCGCCTGGCCCTGGTGCCGATTCTCAACCTGGCGCTGGCGAGCAAGGAGCTGGTGTCAGGGGTCTTTCACTGGCCGTATCTGGCGCTGACCTTCGGTTCCACCTGCGGCTACGCCGCCGCCGCCCTCTGGCTGTGCGTGCGCATGTTCGACCGCGAGACCGTGCTCTTTCGCACCTGACCCCGGCCGCGACGGCGGGGCCGGGAAGTAAAAGATGCTTCAAAGCGGACGGCACGCGTACGGGCGCCGGGTGGCCGGCATGCGGACTGCATCGTAAGCCGCCGGCTGATGGCGGTTAAAAACCGGGTAAATCCCCCCGGGGCGCCGCGAAAAAAATTTCGCCGCGCACCCGCCTGAAGTAAGGTGCCGGCAACTCTCCTTCGACCGCGACTGCCCAATCTTTCCGCCATGAATTTCGTCAAGAAAATCCTGCTCGTGCACGGCGACGAAAAAATGCGTCGCACGCTCACCCTGCTGATTGCCGGCGCCGGGTATGACGTCCGGCCCTGCGGGCGGTCGGAAGCGGCCCTCGAGGCCGCGCGGTCGGAGTGGTTCGATCTCTCGCTGGTCGCCGATCCGCTGCCGGAAATCAGCAGCTTCGATTTCATCAAGTCCCTGCGAAAACTTCAGCCCAGCGTGCCCGTGCTGCTGCTGGTCAACCAGCTGGAACTGCCCTCGGTCATCAAAGGGATCCGGCTCGCCGTGGCCGACGTGTTGGCCCCGGAGGGCGACTGGGGTTCCGTGATCGAGCGCATCCACACCCTGCTGCGGCCCGGGGAGGCGCCCGTGTCGCCCGACCTCACGCCCGAGGAATTGGCGGAGGTCGAGGCCATTTTGACCAAGGTCGACGAGAGCATCGCCGAGGCCGCCACCGCGCCGGCCGGACAAGCCGACGCCCTGCGCGAGGAGCTGCAGCGGCTGACGTGCGAACGCGACGATTTCAAGAAGACTGCCGAACGCCTGGCGCAGGAAAAGACGGCGCTCGAGGCGGAGTTGAAGGCGCAACTGGCCCGGCACGGCGACGTGGCGCGCCAGGAGGCCGAGCTGATGGAATTGCGGAGCGAGCGCGAGGTCGTGGCCGCCGCCCAGGCGGCCGTGGACGAGAAGGCCCGCGCCCTGGCAACGGCGCGGGAGGAGCTCAGTCGCGAGCGCGAGGCGCTGGCCGCCGAGCGCGCGCAGGGCTTGTCCAGCGCCGACGCGGCCCGGCTCAAGAGCATGGAGGAGCTGGCGCGCGAGCGCGGCCTGCTGGAGGACCTGCGGCTCGATCTCCGGGCCGATGACGTGCGGTTGCGCGAGGAATCCGCCAAGATTCACCAGAGCCAGGCGGCGCTGGCGGCGGAGCGGGAGCGGCTGCAGGAAGACATGGACCTGCTCCGCGAGCAGGAGGCCAATCTGCGGTCGTACGAACAGCGCCTGCGCGCGCTCACCGCCGAGGCGGAGGCCGAGCGGGTGCACCGCGCCGCGCCGCGTCTGTCGCGCGAGCCTTTCCAGCGCGATCCGTCGCTGGACGAGGCTTGGAACAAGGTGAGCCGGGCCCTGGATCTGCTGGAGGCGGAACGACGCAACTTCACCGACGAGAAACTGGTTTTCAAGGAGGAGAAATCCCGGCTGCAAACCTGGGCGACGCGCCTGCAGGAGGCGGAGGGCAAGCTGGCGGAGCGCGAGCATCAGTTCGTCGAGAAGTCGAGCCGCCCGTCCTTCACGACCCAGCCCTTCAAGGCCGCCAAGGCGATTCTGGCCGGCAACAAGAAATAGCGGCGGCTTCGGCGGGAGGGTCGCAGGCGGTCCCGGTTTTCCGGGAAAAGCATCGACCGCTGCGTCCAAAGCTGGCGTCGGATACCCGGGCGCGGCTCCTGGCGCCGACGAGTCCGCCTCCGGTCTGCGACCCGGTTTCCGCTAGACGAGGGTCAACGCCACCGCGCCGGAGACCGCCAGCGCGCCACCGACCAGGGAGCGACGGGCCGGGCGCTCGCCCTCCAGCAGATAACTGAACGGGACGATGACCAGCGGCGTGGTGGCGACGATGGGCAGGACGACGCCACTGGGAGTGGTGGCGAGGGCCCACTGGTAGCAACTGACTCCGAGCACGGCGCCGCACACCGCGTTGGCGACGATCCAGAGGTGGCCGCGGAGGGGCGGCGGGCCCGGCGTCTCCGGCACGCGCCGGCGGAGCACCAGCGCGCGGAGGATGAAAAACGCGGCGGTGATGGCAAGGCCGCCGAGAATGCGCTGGTAGGCGGCCGTGATGCCGTCAATGGACTGGCCGGCCTGGGCGGCGGCCTCGTAGGCACGCCGGCTGACCACCGCGCCGAGACCCTGGCCGGCGGCGGAAAGAAATCCCCACAAAAAGCCGATCGGTCGCACCCGCACCCGCGGCGGGCTTCCCGGCGTCGGCATCAGGGCCACGGCGACCCCGGCCAGAATGACGCCACCCCAGGCAAACTGGGCGGCATTGAGCCGGGTGCCGATCCACCAGCGTTCGGCGAGGATGGCGATGGGCACGGCGAGGCACTGGCTCATAAGCACGCTCAACCGCGAGCCGAGCAGGGGCAGGGCGCTGAAACCGGCGAGGTCGCCCAAACCCATGCCGATCAGCCCGCTCAGGAGGAACCAGTTGCGCCCGGCTCCGCCGAGACCCGAGCCGAAAACGTGGGCAAAGGCGCCCAGGCAGACCAGCGCCACCAGCAGACGCCCCAGGTTGGCCCGGGTGAGCCCGACCGCCGCGATCGAACGGTTCGCAAAGATCACGGAAAGCGAAAAGAAGACGGTGGTCAGAAAAGCGCCGGGCATGGGGTGATTTTCGAGGAAGCGTAAGGGGAGAACGCGCGGGGATAAGCCAAAAGAGGCCGGCCCGCCCGGACTGCGGGCCGAGTCCGAGTCGGTGCGACATTCTCTTTGCGTCGCCGACGGTTTGGACGAGGGTGAGGGCGTGGGTGCCGCCTTCACCAACCGCCTGGCGTCCGAGCTGTCGCCCTACCTGCGCCAGCACGCGCACAATCCGGTGGATTGGCGCCCCTGGGGCGAGGAAGCCTTTGCCGCCGCCCGGGCCGAACAGAAGCCCATCTTCCTCTCGATCGGCTATTCCACCTGCCATTGGTGCCACGTCATGGCGCGCGAGTCGTTCGAGGATCCGGCGGTGGCGGCGCGGCTCAACCGCGATTTCATCCCGGTGAAGGTCGATCGCGAGGAGCGCCCGGAGGTGGACCGCCTCTACATGACCTACATCCAGGCGGCGACGGGCCAGGGCGGCTGGCCGATGAGCGTCTGGCTGACCCCGGAGCTCAAGCCGTTCTACGGGGGCACCTACTTTCCTCCGGACGACCGGTGGGGCCGGCCGGGTTTCGGCACGGTGCTGGACGTGCTGGCGCGGACGTGGGCGACCGACCGGCCGCGCCTCGTGGCGGAGGCGGAACAGGCGGTCGCAGGGCTGCGGCAACTCGCGGCGCCGGCGGCCGCCGGGCAGCAAGGCGACGGGGCCGACGACTGGGCGGCGCCGGCCGGCCGGGCATTCGAGCGTTGTTTTGAACAGTTGTATGGGGCCTTCGACGCCGTGCACGGCGGCTTCGGCGGGCCGCCCAAATTCCCGCGCGCGTCCGTTTTCAATTTTCTGGCCCGGGTCGCCGCCCTGCAGGGAGCGGATTCCGAGGCCGGGGCCGCCGCGTTGCGATTGGTCACGGTCACGCTGGACCGGATGGCGGCGGGGGGGATTCACGACCACGTCGGCGGCGGTTTCCACCGCTATTCGGTGGATGAGGAGTGGTTTGTGCCCCACTTCGAGAAGATGCTCTACGACCAGGCCCAACTGGCCGGATGTTACCTCGAGGCGCGGCAGGCGACCGGCGACGAGCACTACGCGGAGGTGGCCCGGGACATCCTTGACTACGCGTTGCGGGATCTCGGCAGTCCGACGGGCGGCTTCTGCTCGGCCGAAGACGCCGACAGCGAGATTCCGGAAGCCGGCGGCGGGAACCCGGAGGAAATCGGCCGGCACGCCGAAGGGGCGTTCTACCTCTGGAGCAAAACGGAGTTGGAGGGGCTGTTGGGGGACGACGCCACGCTTTTTTGCGCCCACTTTGACGTGGAGGACCAGGGAAACGTGCCCGTGGAGCGGGATCCGCAGGGAGAGTTCCGGGGCAGGAACCTCCTCCGCCGGCGCCGGTCGCTCGTCGAAACGGCGGCACAATTCGGGATCGAGGCGACCGAGGCCGGCGGCCGGCTGGCGGCCTGCCGGGAGCGGTTGCGGGCGGTGCGCGCGCGACGGCCGCGACCGGCCCGGGACGACAAGATTCTGACCGCGTGGAACGGGTTGATGATCTCCGCGCTCGCGAAGGCGAGCCAGGTGCTGGGTGACCGCGACTACTGCCGACACGCGGCGCGGACGGCGGAATTTCTCCGGCGCGAGCTTTACGATGAGAGCACCGGATTGCTTTATCGCAGCCACCGGGAAGGTCGGAACGGGATCGCCGGATCCGCCGAGGACTACGCCTGTCTCGTCCAGGGGTTGCTCGATCTGTATGAGGCGGGATTCGACGACCGCTGGCTGCGGTGGGCCGACCAATTGCAGACGAAGATGGACGATCTCTTCGGCGACGACGCGGGCGGCTATTACAACTCGCCGGCGGACGCCGCGGCGATCATCGTGCGCCTGAAGGAGGACTACGACGGAGCCGAGCCGGCGGCGAGTTCGGTCGCGGCCATGAATCTCCACCGTCTGGCCTGGATGCTCGGGGACGGCGAGGGAGCAGACGCCCCGGGACGGACGGCGGCGGAGGCCCCGTACCTCCTCAGCCGGAGGGAGCGCGCGCGGCGCTGCATCGCGGTGTTCCGATCGCGGTGGGAGGCGGCGCCCCACACGCTGCCGCAGCTTCTCTGTTCCCTGGAACTGGCCCTGCAGCCGCCGCGCACGGTCGTGCTGGCGGGTGATCCGGGGTCGGCGGCATTCGGCGCCCTCACGGCGGTGCTGCATGAGCGCCTGCGCCCCCGGCGCGCCCTGCTGGCGGTCCATCAGGGTTCCGAGTGGCTGATGAAGCGGCGGCCCCATCTGGCCGACATGACGCATCCGGCGGGCGGCGCGGCGGCGTACCTGTGCGAAGACCTCGCGTGCCAGCCCCCGGTGAGCGATCCGGAGGAGTTGCGTCGGCTGCTCGCGGGCTGAATGGGGCGCTCGGCAGACTTGGCAAACGGCGGGCGTGGCATTGAATCTGAAGGGCCGGCGATGACGAACGATTCCCTTGCGGTCCTGGAAGAGCGGCTGGCCTGGCTGCAACGCCACGTGGCGGAGCAGGACAGGGCGATGCTCAAGCTGTACGAGGAACTGGACCGCCTGAAGCAGCAGGTGGCGGATTTGCGCAAGAAGGGCGCCGACCGTGCGGACGAGTCGACCGAGACGGACGAACGTCCGCCCCATTATTGAGCGACCGCGCCTCAGAACGACGCCGAGATCTCCTGCTCCGTGCCGGGCGTCAGGGTCAACATGCCGAGGGGAGCCTCGATCTTGTCGTTCTTAAAAACCTTGCAGCGGATGGGCCCTGTCGCCGCGCCGGTCTCCCAGCGCCAGCGACCGATGGAAACAAATTGCAGCGGCACGCCCTTGTCCCAACTCAAGCCGGGACCCTCGCCGCGGAGATACAGCTTGTTGCCGATGCCGATGTAGGAGACGACGGTCAGCCGGGTGTTGCCATCCGCCGAGGGCGTCGGCGCCGGCTGGCCGTCTTCTGGTGCCACCTGTGAAAAATCCTCGGGTGGCGCAGCGTCGTCTGGCAGCGGCTCGACGATAAGCTCCGGGGTTGGCGCAGCCGCTTCGACCGGAGGCGGTGGGGCGGCGGCTGGGTCTTCAGCCGGGTGCCTTCGGGGAGCCCTCGGCCGACGGGGCGGCTTGGCGGGAACGTCGTCGGCGGCGGCGACGACGCCGGCCGGCGCGTTGCCGGCCTCGATGGGGGGCGCCGGGGGCGGGGTCACCTCCACGGCGATGGGCGCCGGAGCGGGAACGGGGTGGCTGACTTCCTGCGCCGCGGCTTCGAGCGCGGCGATCTTCGCGGTCAGGGCCGCCAACAATTCCCGCAGCCGCGGTTCCAGCCGGTCGGCGGCGGCCAGTTGCTGCCGCGTGGCCCCCTCGAGTTTCGACCACTCGGCGGTGGCGCGGGCAATCTTGTCCGCGACGGAGGCGAGGCGCTCGCTTTCGCCGGCGCGAAGCGTGTTCAGCTCCTGCTCGAGCGCCTCCCGCTCCTCGTTGTCGGTCTCGGCCAGCTGCTGGTTGAATTCGGCGATCTTTTCCTGGAGCCGGTACGGCAGCTTCTCGGCGGTCTGGAGGCTCTTGGTCGCCACATCCTCAACCGCCTTCAACTGCGTGGTCGCCTGCTGCAAATGCTCCGCGACCGTCGCGAGCCGCCGGAGTTGCTCGCCCAACTCCTGGCGCAGCGCGGCGAGCGCCACCTCGCGTTGCCGCACGTAGTTGGCGGTGAACGGAATGATGGCCAGGATGCAGCCGACCAGCACGGAACCGGCGATGATGACCAGGGGAAGGGGCGAAAATGGATTCGGGTGCTGGTCGGCCACGATCCAGGCCAGAGCCAGCAGAACCACGTCACCGAGCAGAAAAGGCAGGAGGGGCAGCCGCGGCGGACCGGCGGATTTCATGGCGGAATTCAAAGGGGGGAAAGCGGCGGGACGCACCCGTTTTGCGGCCGGAGTTCAGCCGGCTCAAGGCTAAATCGCCGCCGGGCGAAACCGCGCGCCGCCGCGGGACGGCCGCCAAATTGGGGCTTGTGGGTCGCGGAGGGATGGTTACCGTGCGGGCGTCATCCGCGGCCATGCACTTCCCCGATTTCCTGCGAATCGAGCGCGATGAACCGGGCGCCCCGCGCCACTTCGTGCTCCACACGCGGAGACCGAATTTCGCGATGGAGCTGGCGCCGGATCCAGGCGCGCCCGACCAGGTGGGCAGCGGCATCCTGAAGCGCATCTGCGTGCCCAACTCGTGGATCGGGGATTACCAGAAATACTTCCGGCTCATGTCGGCGGCGCAGGACTTCTTCGCGGCGTCGTTCGGCGCGGCCGAGCCGAAGGGTGCCGGCCGGCGCCGGGGCCTCTGATCGCGAGCGGGGACTCACGCCGGATGCGGGGCCGGGGTTCCGTCACCGCAGGTGACGCCAGGCCACCAGGCCCAGCGACAGGAGCATGCCGATGCGGACGGCGCCTTCGAAGGTGAGGACCACCAGCAGCCATTTGAGCCCGCAACCGCGCCGGATCATGAAACCGGCCACCGACGCGGCGATCATGATCACCACCTGCGTCTGGCCCCAGGGCTGGAAGAGCATCAACGCCATCCACGTCCAGTAGGCGAACAGGGTCAGGCTCCACCCGGCCGCCGTCGCCTCGCCCAGCCCGAGCTCGCGGGGATCCGTGCCGCGCTCGATCTGCTTGATGCCCACGTAGCGCTCGGCGATGACGAGCTGCCACAGCTCGAAGGCGAGAAACAGCGGAACGAAACCGAAGAGCAGGGTCACGGCCCGGGCAGTTTCGCGCGGCGCCGTGGGGCTGCCAAGGGCGGAAACGGCGCACGAAACCGGCGGACACAGCCGGGACGGC
>JBJKRD010000294.1:0-9519 GCA_046704925.1 Opitutaceae bacterium
TCGCGGTCTCCGCTTCGAGCTGCTTCCGGCCGGCGGCCGTGAGCGAGTAGTAGCGCGCCCGCCGGTTGTTGTCGGAGGTGCCCCACTCCGACTTGATCCAGCCGCGATCCACCAACCGGTAGAGCGCGGGATAGAGCGAGCCCTGCTCCACCTGGAGCACCTCGTCCGACATCTGGCGGATGCGCACGGAAATCCCAAAGCCGTGCATCGGCTCCAGTTGGAGCGACTTCAGGATGAGCATATCAAGGGTGCCCTGCAGCAGGTCGGTCTTTTCGTCCTTGGTCATGGTGGTCTCCTAGGGGTTCTACAGGAGGCACCGGTACGCCTCTCCTCTAGAATGTCAAGGAGAGGTACCGGTTTCCCGGTGTGGGGCGCGCCGCCACCCGGTCGCGGCCGCCCCGCCGCCCGGTCCGAGGCGGCTACGGGGACTCGTGGTCCGGCAGTTGTGCGTCGTACTGCGGGATGAGTTCGATCCGTTGCAACTCGGCGATGCTGGCGGCCTCGCCAAAATGCGGGAGCGCCGACTCCGCCATGAAGATCTTCCGGTCCGGTCCCTCCACGGCATCGCGGCGCAGCGGGAGGATCTCCACCTCCAGGTCGCCACCCCTGAGCTCGGTGGCATAACGCCAGAGGCCCAGATCCATCGGTCGGCCGTTATAGAAATCGTCGTCGATGAGACGGCCGTTGAGAATGACGCGGGCGACGTCGCCCACATAATGAAGGCGCAGGAGCGGACGATCGCGCAGGTTCAGACCGGGCGGCAGAGTGATGCGCCAGACCGCCGCCTGCTTGAAATCCGCGTCCGTCGGTTCGGCGGCGACCGGTTCCGCGGCCCGTCCTAGCGGAATCACGCGCGGCGGCCCGGCCTTCCGGACCGGCACCGCCGACGCCGCCAGATCCACCGGCGCCGGGCGCGGCGGGGCGAATTCCGTGAACACGCCGTCCGGTTTGCCGCCGGCGGTGCCCGCCGGAGCCGGACAGACCCCGACCACCAGCTGGGCGGGATTGCCGTTCGAGAGATGCACGACCCCGTCGTCGATCACCAGGCCGGCGCGGGTCAGGAACACCCGTTCGGCTCCGCGCCAATATCCCTTCCACAGCGCCAGCGAGTCTTCGTTGCCCAGCAGCACGACCCGCACCGCACCCCCGTCCCCGCCGGCCAGGCGAAACGCCTCCGCCCGGCCCGGCCGGGCCGGGCGCACCGCCGGTTCGCCCGCGACCTGGAATTCCGCGGCCACGCCGGGAGTCTCGGCGAAAAAGACCGTGCGCGTGGCGCCGTTGTCCACGGCACACACGGGCTCGGCGGTCGCGTACGTCAGCCGCACGCCGTGGCCGAGATCCAGGTTGAACGGCCAGATGAAACGCGCATCCGCCGAAATTGTGACCGGCGCGGCGGGAAAGGTCAGCGGACCGCCGGGCAGTTGGATCCGAAACTGCACGCCGGCCTTGGCCGGCATGGCTTCCGCCCGCTGGTAGTTGTTGACGAAGACAAATCCGCTCACCCCGTCGGATCGGACCGCCCAGCGCAAGGTCGCGGTGTCATCCCGGCCGGCCGGCAGTTGGTCCGGCAGCGCCGCGGGCATGCGGGTCAGCGCCGCGCCGAAGTCGTGCAGGAAAAGGTGCAGGCGACGCAGCAGATGATACTGCGGGCGGATCTGGCCGAACTGGCCGAGGGGGGCCTGGAAGTCGTAGTTCTTCACCGGCATGTCGTTCCAGTTCGTGCCCGGGGTGTCCTGCGCCTCCATCAGCGTCGTCCGCTTTCCGTCGGGATTCGTGCCGCCGTGGTACATGTAATAGCCGGGCAGGACGCTGCCCGAGCCGAGTTTCACGAGCACGGTCGATTCGACGTCGGCCGGTTGGATGAGGATGCGGCGGTGATAGCTGCTCATCATGCCGCCGCCGATCTCGCAGGTCAGGTACGGGTAGGGGGAGTCGTCACCGGCCGCGGCCCGGCGCCCGTACTGCTCCGTGGCCGCGTCCGCATCATTGCGCTGCAGCGAAAAACGAAAGGCGGTCCAGTACCGCCCCGGCATGGAGGTGAGCTGACGATCCCAGAATCCCTCCGCGTAAGCCCCATACAACGGCAGAATTTCACCGAACGGCATGGGCGTCCGCAGCGCCGGCCAACCGGTGCGGGTATACAGCGGCACGTCGAGACCGACCTCGACCGCGATCCTTTTCAGCGCGAGCAAATACGCGGCCGGACCGCCGTACTCGTTGTCGAGCTGGATCCCGATCACCGGCCCGCCGTCCTTCCAGAGCAGGCCGCGAAGCTGCGCCGCAATCTGGCCGTAGAGGAGACGCACCTGGTCCAGGAACCCGGGGTCCAGCGAGCGCACCCGCCAATCCTTCCGATCCATCGCCCAATCCGGGATCCCGCCGTTACGCACCTCCCCGTGGCACCACGGCCCGCACCGCACGACCACCTTCAAGCCGACCGTGCCGGCCGACTGCACGAACTTCCGCAGATCCCGCCGGCCCGACCAGTCCCACTGACCCTCGATCTCCTCGTGATGGATCCAGAAGACGTAGGTCGAGACGATGTCGAGGCCCCCCGCCTTCATTTTCAGCAGCTCGCCGCGCCACTCGTCCGCCGGATAACGGCTGTAGTGAAACTCGCCCATCGCCGGCACCCAAGGCCGTCCGTCGAGGCGCAGGCTGGCGCGGTCAACCGTGAGCGTGGATCCGTCCGGTTGGCGGTCCGCGCCCATGGTGATGAGTCCGGCGGGCGCCGGCGGCGGAGCCGGCACCGTGATGGTCAACGGAGCGGCGGCGACCGTCGCAATCAACCCGAGGCCGAGAAACGGCAACATTCCCCAATGCCGGTAGTGGGATTTCATGGTGGCACAGGCTCTGGATTTCTCCGGATGACGGGCAAGCACCGATTCTCATCCGACCAACCATCACCAAGTCACGCCGGGATACGGCGCAACACCTCGAGGCAGGCCCGGCCGTTGTGGTACGGACATTTCCACGGGCCGATCTTGTACCCGTCGCGGAACTCAGGGTAAGCACCCTTGGGTTTTCCCGAGCGGTCGACCCCGGGCCGCCATTCGCCGAGATCGCGATCGATGATCCGGTCCTCGATGAACCGCCAGCTGTGCAACGCGGCATCGCGGTAACGCTCCTCGGCCGTCAGCACATGCGCGTTGAGAAAGCCGACCACCGCCTCCGCCTGCGGCCACCAGTGTTTGTCCGGGTCCGTCACGCGATCTTCGTTACCCTCGTGGAAGAGGCCGCCGTCCTCATCGACGCCGCGCGCAAGCACGCCTTCGGCCAGACGCCGGGCCACCTCGTGCACCCGGGCCGTGACCGCCGCATCGGCCAGGACCGCCGCGGCTTCGCAAAGCAGCCAGCTCGCCTCGATGTCATGCCCGAACGACACCGTGCCGTCCGCCGAACGCCAGTCGTTCTCGAAGAACAGCCGGCAATGCGGGGCCGGCCGGTCGGTGTAGATCCGATCGAGAAAGACGCCGACCAGCTCTTCGAGCCGCCGGCGCACCGTGGCATTGGACCAGACCCGCAGCAGGGCGGTGAACGCCTCCAGCAGATGCAGGAGCGTGTTCATCGTCTTCGGCGCATTGAGATCGACGGGACTCAGGCGGTAATCCGTCAGCGGCCCCCAATCGGCCGCGCACGCCTCCCAATATCCGCCCCGTTGCGGGTCGTGGGCATGCCGATCCATGAGGACGAAGAGTTCCCAGGCCCGGGCCAGGGCGTCTCCATCGCCGGTGGCGGCGTACCACCCGGCCAGTCCGTAGATGGCGAAGGCGTGGGCGTAGGCCTGCTTGCGATCCGCCACCGCCTGTCCCCGCGCGTCGATGCTCCAAAACAGCCCGCCGTGCCGCCCGTCCCAGAACGGCCCCAGCAATTGGGCCAGGGCCAGTTCGCCCGCCCGCTGCCACGCGGGATCCTTGCCCAACTGAAGCTGCGCCGCCGCAAAGGTCCAGAGCACCCGCGCGCAAATCACGACGTGGCGCGGCACGTCGTCGATCCGCTCGCCCCGGCAGGTGACCATGCCCGTCAAACGCCCGTCCGCCTCAAACCCGTGCTGCACCCAGTACGGAAGAATGTTGCCCGTCAGGTCGGCGTGGACCGCGCGACGCAGGTCGGACAGGGAGGAAATGGCGGCGGACATGGGGCTGGGAGCGCCGGCCCCCCAACCCGCCGCATCCCCGGCGCGAATGCAATCCAATTATCGCGATCAGCGGCACGCGCGGACGCGGCGGCGGCCGATCACCCGGCCCGCCGCGCCCGGTGGCGCATCAACGCAAAGGCGATCAACGCGCAGGAGATGCCGCCGATATGAGCCAGCGGGACAACCCGGATTCCAGGCTCAAATCGGGCAAACAAAGGCTGGTCGCGTGTCAGTTCGATGACCACTTTGACCGCGACCAGCAGCAGAACCGCCGGCCAGAACCAGGCCGGTCCGCTGGTGTCCCGCCGCCATTGAATCAGGGCCAGCAAGACCAGCAATCCGGTGGCCAGCCCCGAAAGGCCGGCGTAGAATTGCAGCGTCGGATCACCCCACAACAGCGCCAGCGAAATCGCCGGCGGTGCCAGCAGGTAAAACCAGCGCGTCACCCGGGGCTCGATCAACTCCAGCCAAACGCCCGCGGCCAGGAACACCGCCAGGTCCAGGACCAGATGACTCAAGGTGAAATGCACCAAGTGCCCGGTCCACAGCCGCCAGGCCTGTCCGGCGAGGATGTCCGCCCGCTGGTAGATCAGGGCGTCGGCCAGGCGGGGCGAGGCAAACGCGACGCCGGCCGCCAGCGCGATCGACAGGGTCACCGCCAGGCGGGTCAGTATCGCCGCCGGCTTTTTTGGCACATCCATCGCGCCATGCCCAGGAACAGCAGCGCTCCGGCAAACCACGCCTCCATGATGCCGCCACCGCCACCACCCGAGGCCGTGGCGGAGCCGCTCCCCGACGTGGGTGCACTGGAGGATCCCGAGGTGCCCGTCGCGGCGGCCGTCAAAGCCAGCGTGCTGACCGTGCCGTCCGTCGCAATCCGCCGGATCACCGCATTGCCGGTGTCGGCGACAAACAACGCCCCGGTGGAGTCGACCACCAGGCCCCGGGGTTGATTGAACAACGCACTGGCGCCCGCACCGTCGTTCAGCCCGGTCACGCCGGCCATGCCGGCCACCGTGGTCACCACTCCGGCCGGGGTTACCTTGCGGATCATGCCGTTGCCCGTGTCCGCGACGTAAAGGTTGCCCGCTCCATCCAGGGCCACGCCCACCGGCTGGTTGAACAGGCCGTACATGCCGGTGCCGTCATTGGAACCGGGCACCCCCGCCGAGCCGGCCAGGGTCGTCACGACCCCGGTCGAAGTGATCTGCCGGATGGTGTCGTTGTAGGTGTCCGCCACCAGGACCGTGCCCGCGGAATTGACGGCGAGCCCGCTGGGATAATTGAACTGCGCCGCCGTCCCGGTGCCATCGGTGTCGCCCGCCATCGCGGCCCGGCCCGCGAGCGTCGTTACCACGCCCGCGGTCGTGACCTTGCGGATGGTATCGGTATAGGCGTCGGCCACATAGACATTGCCGGCGCCATCGGCGGCCACCCCCAGGGGATAATTGAACTGCGCCGCCGTTCCCGTGCCGTCGACATTGCCGCGATTGCCCGAGGCCCCCGCCAAGGTGGACACGGTCCCGTCCGGGGCCACCTTGCGGATGACCGCATTGCCGGTGTCGGCCACGTAAACGTTCCCCGAGCCGTCCACCGCCACGCCGTTCGGCTGGTTGAACAGCGCCGCGCTGCCCGTGCCGTCCTGCATCCCCGCGACCCCGGACGATCCGGCGAGCGTGCTCACCGCACCGGCGGAAGTGATCTTGCGGATCACGTCGTTGGAGGCATCGGCCACATAGAGGTTGCCGGCGCTGTCCTCGGCCACGCTGGCAGGATAAAGGAAGAAAGAGGCCGAACCCGAGCCGCTGGTGCCGCCGGAAGATCCCGAGCCGGAACCGCCCGAACTCCCCGAGGAGCCGGACGAACCCGACCCCGAGGAACCCGAGCCGCTCGAACCGCTGCCGCTGCTTCCGGAACCGGACGAGTCGGAGCCTCCCGAGCCGCTCGCCGAGCCGCCGGGGGTCGATCCGCCCGCCGTCACCACGCCCTTGCGGATGGAGTTGTTGAACGTGTCGGCCACATAGAGGTTGCCGGCCGCATCCACCGCCACGCCGCTGGGCGTGTTGAACAGGGCGACGCTACCCGTCCCGTCCGCGCTGCCCATGACGCCGGCCAGGCCTCCCAACGTCGTGACCACCCCGGCCGGGGTCACCTTGCGGATCAGGTTGTTGTCGGCATCCGCCACAAAAACGTTGCCCGAACCGTCCACGGCAATGCCGAGCGGAGAGAAGAACCAGGCATTCATCCCCACGCCATCCTTGCTGCCGGTGGTGGCGGGGGAGCCCGCGAGCGTGGTCACCACGCCGGCCGGCGTGACCTTGCGAATCGTCTCGTTGCCGGTGTCCGACACATAGAGATTTCCCGACGCATCGACCGCCACATCGCCCGGGTTGTTGAAGCGGGCGTCGCTGCCCGTACCGTCCGCGGTGCCCGCCTGGCCGGCCATCCCCGCCAGCGTGCTCACGGTCCCGTCGGTGGCGATCTTCCGGATCGTGTCGTTGCCGGAGTCAACCACGTAGACGACGCCCGCGCTGTCGACCGCCACCCCGCTGGGCCGGTAGAACAACGCCGACGAGCCCGCCGCATCCGTGCTGCCCACGGCTCCGGCAATGCCCGCCAGGGTGGTCACCGTGCCGTCGGAAGTGATCTTGCGAATCGTGTCGTTGTAGGTGTCGGCCACAAAAACCGTCCCGTCGCTGGCGGCGGCCACCCCGAGGGGATAGCGGAACCACCCCGCCGAGCCGACGCCATCGTTGTACCCCGGTACGCCTGCCGACCCGGCCAGGGTCGTCACCGTGCCGTCCGGCGCGATTTTCCGAATCGTCGAGTTGTAGAGATCGGCGACATACAGGTTGCCGGCGCCATCCACCGCCACGCTGTTGGGTTCGTTGAAACGCGCCGAAGCGCCCGTGCCGTCAACGCTGCCGATGGAAGTCGATTCGCCGGTGCCGGCCAGCGTGGTGACCGCCCCTCCCGGGGTGATGGCGCGGATGGCGTTGTTGCCGGTGTCGGCGACATAGAGATTGCCGGAAGCGTCGACCGAGAGCCCGTAAGGACTGTTGAAGCGAGCGGCCGCGCCGATCCCGTCCGCGTATCCGGCGTTGCCCGAGGTGCCGGCCAGCGTCGTGACCGTCCCGTCCGGGGTGATCTTCCGAATCGCCCGGTTGCCGTCGTCGGCCACGTACACATTCCCCGAGCTGTCGACGGAAACGCCGGTCGGGGAGCTGAAGCGGGCGAACGTGCCCGAACCATCGGTCGTACCGGAGGAGTTGGCCGCTCCCGCCAGCGTCGTCACCACGCCGGTGGACGTGATCTTGCGGATCATGTGGTTGACCGTATCCGCCACATAAACATTGCCCGAACTGTCGACGGTCACGCCGGTCGGGGAATTGAATTGGGCGGCCGTGCCCGTACCGTCCGTACTGCCGGCGGTTCCGGCCGAACCGGCCAGGGTCGTGACCGTCCCGTCCGGAGTGATCTTCCGGATCGTCTGGTTGCCCGTATCCGCCACGTAGAGGGTGCCCGCGCCGTCCACCGCCACATCGTTGGGGGAGGCAAACAACGCCCCCGTACCCGTGCCGTCCGTATTGCCCGCGCTGCCGCTGACCCCGGCAAGAGTGGTCACCACGCCCGCCGAAGTTACCTCGCGGATGGTGTTATTGCTGGAGTCCGCCACGTAAACAGTGCCCGCGCTGTCGACGGCCAGCCCCGAGGGGCTGAGAAACCGGGCGGCGGTGCCCGTGCCGTCCGTGCTGCCCAGACTTCCCGGCGAACCCGCCAGGGTGGTGACCACGCCGGCGGGGGTGATCCTGCGGATGGTTTCGTTGCCCGTGTCTGCCACGTAGACGTTGCCCGAACTGTCGACGGCGGTCCGGCGTGGGGCATAGAAGCGGGCGTGGGTGCCGGTTCCATCCCGCGCTGCCCCGGCTGCTCGTCGCCCCCGCCACCGTGGTGACGACGCCGCCGGGCGTCACCTTCCGGACGGCATTGTTGTAGGTGTCCGCCACGATGGCGTTGCCCGCGCCATCCATGGCGATGCCAGCCGGCTCATTGAGTTGCGCGCCGGCGCCCGTTCCATCGGCCAGACCGCGGCGACCGGGCGAGCCCGCCAAAGTGCTGACATTGCCGGCGGGCGTGATCAGCCGGATCTCGCTGTTGCCCGTGTCCGCGACAAAGAGATTGCCGGAACCGTCGATGGCGACGCCGTCCGGGGTATTGAACCGGGCCACGATCAACGGTCCGTCGCGACTCAGGTTGCTCAAATCGGACGCCGATCCCGCCACCGTTGTCACGGTCCCGCCCGAGGTGATCTTGCGGATGGTGTTGTTGCCGGAGTCGGCGAGGAAGAGATTCCCCGAACCGTCGATGGTCATGCCCGCGGGCCGGGTGAATCGCGCGGCGCCGCCGGTGCCATCGGTGTGGCCGGCATTGCCCACCGAGCCGGCGAAGGTCGTGACCACCCCGCCCGAGCTGACCTCGCGGATCTCATTGTTCCGCGAGTCCGCCACATAAAGATTGCCCGCCCCGTCTGCCGCCAGGCCGACCGGATACCAGAACAGGGCCGCCGAGCCGGTCGCATCGAGCGAGCCGGCAAAACCTGCCATGCCCGCCAGCGTCGTCACCGCGCGATCGGTGCCGATCTTCCGGATCGTGTTGCTGCTGGAGTCCGTGACATAGACGTTGCCCGCGCCATCGACCGCCACACCCTGGGGGCCGTTGAATCGTGCATTGGAGCCGGTATCGTCCGCCGTGCCGTAATAGCCGGCCAGGCCGGCATACGTGGTCACGGCGCCCGACGAGGTGATCTTCCGGACGGTATCGCTGCCGGTATCGGCGACATAAACGTTGCCCGAACCATCCACCGCCAAGCCGGTTGGCCGGTTGAAGGAGGCGGCGGTGCCGGTCGCATCCGCGACGCCCGCGAGGCCGGCCGTGCCGGCGAGCGTCGTCACCACGCCCCCCGAAGCGATCTTCCGAATCGTCTCATTGGTGGTGTCCGAAACGTAGACGTTGCCGGAACCATCCACCGCCACCGATGTGGGGCTGCTGAACCGGGCGGCGGTGCCCGTGCCATCGTTGTTGCCCGGGACGCCCGCCGAGCCGGCCAGGGTGGTCACCACCCCCGCCGGCGTGATCTTCCGGACCGTGAAATTGAAGGTGTCGGCCACATACACGTTGCCGGAACCATCCACCGCCACGCCCAGGGGATGATTGAATTGCGCGGCGCTGCCCGTGCCATCGGCGGAACCACCGACGCCGGCGTCGCCCGCCAGCGTGGTCACCACCCCGCTCGCAGAGATCTTGCGGATGGTGTTGTTGTTGTTGTCCGCCACGTAGACGTTGCCCGCGCCATCGACCGCCACACCCTGGGGGCCGTTGAA
>JBJKRD010000295.1:0-5739 GCA_046704925.1 Opitutaceae bacterium
ATCGCCGTCGGCGTGACGGTGAAAGACGAGCACGCGGTTGCCGGCGGCGGCGTTGCTCATGGTATAAACGGCACCGGGATCGTCGTGGGCGGCGAAACCGGCGAGGGGAAGAAGCAGCAAACCAAGCGAGCAGCCAAGGCTCCTCGCGAACACACGGGGGGAGACAGTCATGATTGACAGGATTGAGGGCTATCAGGATGAGCCGGGGTGGATCCGCCCCGGCAGGGTCTGCGCGCAACCATACGAGGCGTCGCGGCGCCCGGAAATTCCCCGCCCGCCGAAAAAAAACGCCGAATGTCTCGCGCGCCCCGCCGGCTAGATCATGTTGTCCGGCTGCTGCTCCTGCTGTTCCCGAAGCAACCGGTCCGCGTCGCGTTTGAGCATGCCGGCCTGCTTCCGACGGATCAGCGCCTCCAGCTCGGGTACCACAATATCCGGCTGCTTTTTGCGGATCTGCCGGTACGCGGCGATCGCCGCGAGCCAGCCGCTGTAGGGATCGTCCGCCGGCATCCGCTTCTGCAGCTGCGATTTGATGTCGCCCGCAAAATACGCGGCCGTGAGCATCATCCGCACCCGCGCCTCCGCCTCCGGCACATCCACTTGCAGCCAGGGCAGGGTCTCGTGGCCGATGACCAGCAGCACGGCATCGCTCTCGCGGCCGAAGCGCGTGATCGTGTCGGCCGCCTTCACCGCCTCCGAACTCGTGATGTCGTGTTCCAGCACGGCGATCGCCGCGAGCACATCCTGACGGGAGACCGGCGCGGCTTGGGCCGCCACCGCGCCCAACAGTCCCGCCACCAGCAGTCCGGCTGATTTCAGTTTCATGGTTCCGGTGAGAAGGTCCGCGCCAAATTACGCCCGCCGCGACCAGATGCAAGCCGGCCGGAATGGCGGAGTCGGCGCCGGGACTGTGCGCCCGGCCGCGACGGCCGACTGTGCCTTCCGGCGCCGGTTTTGACGTGCGTCAGGGCGATCCTTGCGTCATCCATGCGGCCGATGAAAAGCCCCGAGCATGCCCGTTCGGTCGGCCTGATGGCGGGCGCGGCGCTGTGCTGGAGCCTCGGCGGCCTGCTGATCAAATCCGTGCCCTGGCCGCCGCTGGCGGTGGCGGGCGGACGCGGCTTCATCGCCGCGGCCTTCCTGGCCGCCTTTGCCCCGCGTTTCCGCTTCACCTGGTCGGCGGCGCAGATCGGCGGCGCGTTGGCCTACGCGGCCACGACCGTCCTGTTCGTCACCGCCAACAAGCTGACGACCGCGGCCAACGCCATTCTGCTTCAATACACGGCACCGGTGTGGATCGCCCTGCTGGGCGCCTGGTTCCTCGGGGAGCCGGCGACCCGCGCCGACTGGCTCACCATCGGGGTGGTGTTTGGCGGCATGGCGTTGTTCTTCTGCGACGACCTGCGCCTCTCCGGAATCGAGGGAAACCTGGTGGCCCTTGCCAGCGGAGTGGCCTTTGCCTCGATGACGTTGCTGTTGCGCAAACAGAAGGACACCTCGGCGGTGGAATCGATCTTCCTCGGCAACCTGCTCGCCGGCGTGATCGGGGTGCCCTCCATGCTTGCCGGAGGACCGCTGCCCGAACTCCGGGGTTGGGTGGCGCTGGCCCTGCTGGGGACGGTGCAGCTCGGATTGTCGTACCTGCTCTACGCCCGCGCCATCCGTCATGTGACCGCGCTGGAGGCGGTGCTCATTCCGGTGATCGAACCCATCCTGAATCCGATTTGGGTCCTGCTGGCGCTGGGCGAACGGCCGGGGGCGCTCTCGCTGGTGGGCGGGGTGATCGTGCTCACGGCGGCCACGCTCCGCGCCCTGCACAGCCTGCGCGCGGGGCCGGTGGGACCGCTGCTTCCTCCGGTCGCCGACTGACGACGGGGGTGCGGACGGCAACGACAGCGCGGGCGCCTGCCGTCATCCCGCGCCGTCGGTGATCGGCGCCGCCCGCATCGGCACCGGCGGCTTGAGCTGGATCAGCACGTTGGCCGCGGTGATCAAGCCGCCGCCGATCAGCAGGTGCGCGGTCACGTTCTCGTTGGGATAGAAGAAACCCGCCCAGGTGGAAAACCACCCGGGTAGAAACAGCGCCAAGACTGACGCGAACACCGGCTCCAGACAGTAAATCACCCCGGCCTCGGTGGCCGTGATGCGAGGCTGCCAGGTGTTCATGAGGCTGAACGCCGCCACCGTGCAGAAAAGGGTCAGCAGGAGCGTGAGCCCCAGCCACGGAACCGACGCGGCCAGCGCTCCCATGTCGGCCACGCGCGGGGCCAGCACACCGGCCAGTGCCGTGAAGATGGCCGCCTCCAGAGTGAACATGGCAAACGTCACCGGAATCGGCCGGTTGCCGGCGAACTCCGGGCGCTCGAGCCAGAGAATCTGTCCCATGAAGAATACCGAACAGACGAGCGTCTCCAACTCGCCCCGGCCCAGATGCAGCGTCCGCCAGTCGAACCTGCCCAAGATGGCGACCCCGCCGAGCACGAGGATGCAACTCAGCCACACCCCCCACGACGGCAGTCGCCGCGTGCGCAGCGCCACCCAGAGCGGAATCATGATGGCGTAGAGCTGCGTGAGAAACGCCGAGGTCGAAGCCGACGTGTATTGCAGACCGTCGTTTTGGAACAACATGCCGGCCGACGCGAAGAGCGCGAGACCAACGGCCTGGCGAATCTCGCGCCGGGTCAGCCGCCGCAAAGCGCCGCGCTGCCACACGGCCAGGATCACCGCCGCCAGGATGAAGCGCGGGGCAATCGTGCACACGGTGATAAACCAACTGCCGCTGCCCGGGAGCAGATGCTGCTGTGCGAACGCGATCGCCTTGATCAACGGGAAGCTCAACGCCCAGAAGACGTTGGCGAGCACCAGCATCAAGACGGCGCGAACGCGTGTGGCGCTGGGAGAAGGCAACAACATCGGGGGAAAGTATGTCAGCCTTGGGCCATGATCGGCCTCCTCCAAGCCCAATCAGTTCGCCCGGGATCATCCCGCCCGCCTGGTCCCCGCCAAGATTGCGCCATTTCCGGATCCTGCCGGGACCGGCCACTGGCAGAAGATCCCGCCGGGCCGGCAGTATTCAGGACGATGGCGTCGGCCGGCCCAGACAACGGCGCAGCGCCGCCTCGAGTGCCGCCGGGCGGAAGGGTCTGACCAGACAGTCGTTCGCGCCTTCGGCGGCCGTTGTCACGCGCTGCGCCTCGGCCTGGTCGTTGGCCAGCGCGATGATCCAGACCCCGCGGTTCCGGGCGCCACCATGTCCCTCGCGGATCTGGCTGATGACCGTTTGACCGTCCACTTCCGAGAGGTCGACGGCCAGCAACACCAGGTCATACTCGCCACGTTCCAGCCGGGACAACACCAGTCGGCCGTCTTCCGCCAGGTCCCAGTCGCAACCCAGGTTCTCGAGCATCTTCTGCGTCAGGCGCTGGTTCACCGGGTTGGATTCGCCCAGGAGCGCACGCAATCCGAACCCGCCGGCCGGCATGGTGGCCGGCGGCGGCGCCGCCGGCTCGGGCGCGATCGGGCGCAGGCTGGCGCCGAGCAATGCGCCCAGCGCCTGATGCCGGATCGGTTTGCGCACCATGGCGCGAAAGAATCCGGCCAGCGCCGCCCGTTCGGCGGCGGGAAAATCCACGGCGATCAACGCCACCAACGGGCGCACCGGCAATTCGGGTCGTTGGGCGAACAGCCGCCGCCACGTCTCCACCTCGCCCGGTTGCAGATCAATCACGGCGACATCCCAGGTCTCCGCCGCCAGCGCGGCCCCGGTGCATGCGATCGACCCACCGCCCCACCTCTCCGCCAGGATTCCAAGTTCCCGGCGCAGCGAAGCCGTCGCTCCCACGACGGCCAGCGTGCGATGCTGGAGCGGGGCCGGCTCCATCGCCCCGGCCCGCGCGGCCTCCGCCGGCACGGACCCGGCGGCAACGCTGAAGGTCACGGTGGTCCCCCGCCCCGCCTCGCTCGCAATCGAAATTTCGCCTCCCATCATCAGTACGAGGCTCCGGCTGATCGCCAGCCCCAGTCCCGCCCCGCTGTATTTTCGGGTGTTCGAGGAATCGATCTGGCTGAACGGCTTGAACAGCTTGCCCAGGTCGGCGGCGGAGATGCCGATGCCGGTATCCCGCACCGTGAACACCAGCAGACAGGCCGTACCCGGCGTCCCGGCGGGACGCCCGGCGCCGGCCGGCTCCTCCGGCCGGGGCCCCGCGCTGACCGCCACCTCTATCTCGCCGGCAGCCGTGAACTTGACCGCGTTGCCCACCAGATTGACCAGCACCTGGCGCAGGCGCGCGGCGTCGACGACCACCGCGGGCGACACGTCCGGCGCCACCGAGTGGAGCAATTCGATGCGTTTTTCCGCCGCCAGGGCGGCGATCGTGTCCAGCGCCGATTCGATGCATTCCACCGGATTGCAGGGCTGCGGTTCCAGGCGCAGGCCGCCGGCGTCGATGCGGGAGAAGTCCAGCACGTCGCTGGTAAGCTGCAGCAGCGCCTCCCCACTGCTCCGAATGGTCTGCACAAATTCGCGCTGTTCAGGCTCCAACGCGGTATCCTGCAGAAGATCGGCAAAGCCGATGATGCCGTTGAGCGGCGTGCGGATCTCGTGGCCCATCGTGGCGAGAAACTGGCCCTTGGCCCGCTCGCCGGCCTCGGCGCGCTCCCGGGCGTAAACCAGCGCCGCCTCCACCTGGCGACGCTCGGTCACGTCCTCGATCACCTCGACAATATGGGTCAGGCGGCCCGCGCCGTCATGCAACGGGGCGACGACGCACCGCGCGGGATAGGTGCTGCCGTCCCGGCGCCGGTTGGTCACTTCGCCCCGCCAGGTGCGCCCGGCCTGCACCGAGGCGAGAATCTCCTGGAACTGCTCGTCCGTCGTCTCGCTGGCGGCCAGCATGCGGACGGGCTGGCCGATCAACTCCTCCCGGCGCCAGCCGGTCACCGCACAGAGGCCGGCGTTGACGAGTTCAATCCGGCGGTCCGGATGGGTGATGACGACGGCGACGCGGCTCAGTTCGACCGCCTGGACCAGCTTCCGGACATAATCCCGCTGATCCGCCCGGCGGCGCACCAGACAATATCCGCCATAGGGCAGGCCCAACAGGAGCCAGACAATGCCCGCGCCTTGCAAGCCGGCAAACCAAAGATCGCGGAGCCAATGCTCGGCGGCAACGTCAACGACCAAAAAGTCCTGCGGCTCGCCGGGGCCGCCGCCGGCAACCAGCCCGGCGATCGGCGCAATCCCGCGGAGCAGACGAACGCCGGTTCCGTCCGTCAGCGGGCCGTCGACCGCCGACCGGTGATCACGAAGCGCCGTCAGCAACTCCGGCGCGCGGGCGGCCGCCGGAAATTCGTCGCCGGGATTGGCGGCACTCCGCGAATCGGGCGGCTCCGAGTCGGCCAGCAGCACGATCCGCCCGGTCGCCGGAGCATAACGAACGATCCGCAACAACCGCACCGATGGACTGACCTGGCTGAGCTGCACCAGCCGGGTTTTAACCGCAAGATAGCCGGGGTCGCCCAAATCGGCCGCGGTGGCGGTCAAATGCCGCAACTCATCCCGGCGAAAGGCCAGGGCGCAACGCCGGTCGTCTGCCGTCAGTTCCCGCGCGACGCTCAATCGTCTGGCCGCCATTTCCCTCCACCCGGCGACGGCGCCCGCCAGCACGATCAACAGCCAGATCACGATCTGCAGGGAACGGCGGATGGTTGGCGGCATGAAGGCGACCCTGGTTGTCG
>JBJKRD010000296.1:0-10290 GCA_046704925.1 Opitutaceae bacterium
GCGCCCTCGCGCGCGTCCTCACTCCGAAAGAATAAAACGCCGGCGCGGGGGTCGCCCACGCCGGCGTTCCAACGCCGAGCTGATCTGATCGCATCCAACCGCCGCGAAGCGGCCGGATAATTTTCACGGAGGATGGCGGCCATCCGGTCTGCCGCCGGCGCCGCCATCCCCGACCGATCCAGGATCACCGGATCGAGGCAATGAGGTCCGTGCGGTTCACCTTCGAATTGGCGGCGATCATCTCAACCGCCGGATGGTTGACGAACCGCATCTCGGCGACCTTGTCGTCCGCAAACGTCACCACGAGGACGTTGCAGCCGCGCTCCCTGGCCACCGCCTGGTCCGGCCGGCAGTTGTCGTAGACCCAGACGTCAGCCGAGAGCACCCGGGCCGGCTGGCCGAGCGCGGTGACCACCGCGGCCCGGCTGGTGCCTTCGAAGAGAGTCTGGCTTTCGCTGCGCTCCAGGAGACTGTTCCACCTGGTGGCGGTGATCCGGCTGGCCCAGTAGCCAACGGCGGTATCCTGGGGGGCGGCGGACACGGGGAGCAACGCGGGCGCGCTCAGCGCCGCGGCGAGAACGAGGATCGAGACATGGCGAGCTTTCATGTGTTTCACTTGTTTGAGGGTTGACTGCGTGCGAAAAAGAGGGCGGGCGGTTAACTTTGGCCGGGCGATTCCACGAACCGATCGCGGGCCACGTCTCGCGTCCGGAACCCATGCCGGGCCGGGAAGGGAACGGCGGGTCGGACAAACATCGGCACTTTAACACGGGCCCCTGACAGCCCTATGTCAGGAGAGTTGGGCGCGGAGCGAAAAACGTCGGCCATCGTCGCGGCCTGCGCTTGCCCATTTGCCGGGCTGGCCAAGGAAGGGCTCTGAGGGGTCGTGGACATGGCGGGGAGAATGAATCGCTTCACCCTTCAAAGCGGAATTTCCCGTCCAAAACGTTCGTCCCGCAGACAAGCACCTGGTGCCGGCGCGACCGCCCCCCGGCGCAAGTAACGATACCTCAGCCGGAACGAGTCCGTAATCGGTCGCGAGCGGCCTTCCCACGGGTGTGACGCTCGAATTGCGTCACCTAACAACTCCCGCGCTTCGCCCTCCGCGCCCGGCCCTTCGCCGAACGACCTGGAAACCTACCCAAGGGGTGGAAACCCGTTTCGGCCGTCGTCCCACCGGCTCAAGAGCAGGGCCGCCTCAGTCCAAACCGAGCACGAAGCCCTCGCGCCAGGTCGGAAAGCGCGGTTCCCATCCCAGCGTCCGTCGGGCCCTGGTGTTCGTCGCGCCGCGTTCATGCGCCTCGGCGTCCGCGGTGATCCGCGGCAGCGGAGCGCTCAACGCTTGCGCGAGCGCGCTGACCCAGTCGGCCATCGTCGCCGGTTCGTCGTCCACGATGTTCACCGGTCCGGCCGGCCATTGCAGCGCGAGCAGCGCCGCCTCGGCCGCATCGTCCACGTGCACAAACGACGCCACGCCGCGACCGGCCTTCAACTCCCCCCGATACAACTGCTGCTCCGCCCAGCCGCCGCGCGCGTACCACGTGCCGGGCCCGTAGAAATAGCCGTACCGCAGGATCACGCCCTCCGGCATCTCCGCGACCGCCCGTTCCAGCGCCGCGACGCCTTCCACCATCCGGCGCCGGGGCATGGCGGCCTGCAGATCCAAGGGTTCGTCCTCGCCGGCCGGCCCGGGACCCGGGGCATAGGCGGAGGCCAGGCTTTGGGCGACCATGCGGCGAACTCCGGCCGCGCGGGCCGCCTCGACGAGATTGCGGGTGCCTTCGATGCGCAGGCGCGTGTTGGCGGAGAAATCCCGCCCCCCCAGGTCGGTGAGTTGGTGAACGACGGCCTCGGGCCCCTCCTGCTGCATCGCGGTCCGCAGCCCCGCACCGTCGAACGCATCCAGCACGATCGCCCGCGCTCCCACCGCCTGCAATTGCCCCGCCTTGGTCGTCGAGCGCGTCATCGCGACCACCTCATGACCGGCCGCGAGCAATCGGGCCAGAAGTCTCCGGCCGACGGCACCCGTAGCCCCTGCGACAAATAGCTTCATGACGGCGCAATCTGGACCCAGACTGGCTGCCTACAACCAATACATTCACCTCCAAGCAATTCTCAAGCACGCGGTTGCAAACGCCCGCCGGGCCCCCGGGGCGGACGGGCGACGAAAACCTCCGCCCGCCCCCCTGATCGCCGATTGCGCCCGGAGATTCCATCTTTTACGATGAGGGTTGAGAACTAATCCGGCGTATAACTTGGCATGACCGAATCCGATCCCAATCTCTCCCACCTGCTGAAAGACTGGCGTCATGAGCCCAGTCCGGCGCCGCGTTTCAACGCCGAGGTCTGGGCCCGGATCGAGGCGGCGCGCACGGCCCCGTGGGGTGCCGCTGCCATCATTGCCCGCGGCCTCGGCATTCCCGCGCAACATTTTCGCTGGGTCCTGCCCCTGGGCGCGAGCATCGCGCTGATTCTGGCCGCCACGCTCGGCGCGGGCGTGGGCTATCTGCAGACCTCGCAAACCCGGACCAACCGCATGGCCGACGCCTACCTGCAGACCATCGATCCCCTGCAGATGACGGCGCCCCACACCCGGTGATGCGACGAATCTGGCTCTCGCTTGTGCTGGTGGTCGCCGTGGCAGGCACGGCGTACGCCCTGACCTACTATCTGAACAGCCGGCGGACGGAGGACCAGTGGACGTGGCTGCGGCGGGAGTTTCACCTCAACGCCGTCCAGGTGGCCAGGATCAAGGCCCTGCAGCAGGCCTATCAACCCGTCTGCATGAACCACTGCAACCGCATCATGGCGGTACAAGCCCGCCTGGACTCGCTGACGAGCGCGGGGCGCAAGGACACCCCGGAATATCTCACGGCCCTGAACGATTGGGAGGCCATCAAACACGAATGCAATGAAGCCACCTTCAAGCATCTGCAGGACGTCGCCGCCGTCATGAGTCCCCCGCAGGGGCGCCGCTACCTGGCAATGATGGTGCCGCGCATCATGCATTTCGATCACCTCGGACCAATGGGGATCCGGTGACCGCCCGCACCGAGGAACGGCCGCTCGCTGCCGCCCGGCTCCGCCCATGACGTCCCTTGCCGACGAGGTCCTCATGGACGGGCTCGCCGCCGGCGATGATCTTGCGCTCAATCATCTGATGGACCGCTGGCAGGTGCGCCTGCGCAGCTTCCTTTACCGGTACACGCAGGACGACCAGGCCGCCCTCGACCTGGCCCAGGAGACCTTCGTCCGCATCTTCGAACACCGGAAGCGCTATCGTTCCGGGGCGCGCTTCTCCACCTGGATGTTCCAGATCGCGCTCAACCTCGCGCGCTCCCGCGCCCGCTGGCAGCGGCGGCATCCGACCGATTCCCTCGACGCCGACGCCACCGCCACCGGCAGGGAGTCGACGGATCGCACCGGGCTCAGTCCCGCCGAGCAGGCGTTGCAGGCGGAGCGGGTCGCGACGGTGCGCCAGGCGGTGGCGGCACTGCCGCCCGACCTGCGCCAGGCCGTGATTCTCTTCGAATACGAGGACAAGTCGCAGGCCGAGATCGCCGCGATCGTCCGCGCCACGCCCAAGGCGGTGGAGACGCGACTGTACCGCGCGCGCCAGCTGTTGCGCCGGGCGCTGGGCCGGTATCTCGACCACTGACCGGCCCCGCCAAACGCCGCGCGATGGGCGCGGGCCTTGCCCCCTCGGCAAATCGGACTACTCGTTTGACTAGAACCCGATTACACCTTGGCCCTGATCTCCATCAATCCCGCGACCGGCCGGCGGCTCCGCCGGTATCGCGCCGCCACCGCCTCCGCCGTGGAGGCGGCGCTCGCGCGCGCGCATGCCGGCTTCCAGGACTGGCGCCGATCGTCCTTCGCCCACCGCGGGCGCATCCTGCGCGCGGCCGCCGCGATCCTGCGTCGCGACCGCGAACGGCACGCGGTGCTCATGACCGCGGAGATGGGCAAGCCGATCGCGCAAGCCCGGGCGGAGGTCGACAAGTGCGCCCTGGTCTGCGACCACTTTGCGCGCCATGCGGCGTCGTTTTTGGCGGCCGAACGGCCGCCGGGCGCGCCGGCCAACGCCGAGGTGGCCTTCGAGCCGCTCGGCGTGATCCTGGCGGTGATGCCGTGGAATTTCCCATACTGGCAGGCCCTGCGGGCCGCGGCGCCGGCGTTGATGGCCGGCAACACCCTCGTGCTCAAGCACGCCTCCAACGTCTGCGGATGCTCGCGGGCGCTGGAATCGATCTTCCGCGAGGCCGGCGCGCCGACCGGCGTCTTGCAGAGCCTGCTGCTCGGCGCGGACCGGGTCCCGGGCCTGATCCGCCATCCGTACGTGCGGGCCGTGACCCTGACCGGCAGCACCGCCGCCGGGCGCGCGGTCGCCGCGGTGGCCGCCGCGGCGTTGAAGAAGTGTGTGCTCGAACTGGGCGGCAGCGACGCGTACGTGGTCCTGGCCGACGCCGATCTGGAACTGGCGGCCGAAGTCGGCGCCCGGGCGCGCCTGATCAACAACGGCCAGAGCTGCATCGCCGCCAAGCGCTTCATCGTCGTGCGCCAGGTGCGCGCGGAATTCGAACGGCGTCTCGTGGCCCGGATCGCCGCGCGCAAGGTCGGTCCGCCCACCGAACCCGATGTCGACGTGGGCCCGCTGGCCCGCGCCGACCTGCGCGATGAGCTGCATTCCCAGGTGCGGCGTAGTCGGCGCCGCGGTGCGCGGCTGCTGCTGGGCGGCCATCCCCTGCCCGGTCCGGGATGGTTCTACGCCCCCACCGTGCTGACCGACGTGCGGCCGGGCATGCCGGCACACGACGAGGAATTGTTCGGACCCGTGGCCGCGATCATCACGGTGCCGAACGAAGCTGCCGCCCTCGCCGCCGCCAACGCCTCGCCGTACGGGCTGGGCGCGGCCGTTTTCACCCGCGACCGGCGGCGCGGGCACCGGCTCGCCACCAAGGAAATCGAGGCGGGGTTGGTGTTCGTAAACGATTTCGTCCGCTCCGACCCCGCGCTGCCGTTTGGCGGCGTGAAGGAATCCGGCTATGGGCGCGAATTGGGGCCGTACGGCATCCGCGAGTTTGTAAACGTAAAGACGGTCGTCACCGCCTGATACGCGACTTGGCGAGATACACAGCCGGCCCCGGGGCACCGTGTGGCCGAAGGCAAAATCGAGTCGCCAAGCGCGGGACGATTCGGGGCCACCGGCTCTGCAATTCCCCAAATGTCATAAGGTTGTAACAAATACGACGCTTGCGTCCGGGGCGTTTTTTTGATTCCCACGATTACCCAGCCGGCCGGGCCCCAAGCCGGGTGACCGCGTCCATGATACCCCCTAGTCAGATCGCTGTTGCCACAATCGCGTCCAAGGGCTGTTTTCTTAGCTTTTGGGCCGGAGCTTGGAGCCCGGCCAGGGTTTCGTGACCTCCACATGCCGTCCCGGCCCACCAAGCGCGAATTCCGACCTTTTCCTTCTCTCACCCATGCCGCGGCGCCCGTCCAAAGTCCCTCCTGCCCCTGCGGTCGCCGCGCCCGGCGCACCGCCGGTGGACGGCACGCGGCGCGCCTATTTCAACCGCGAACTGAGCTGGCTGGCCTTCAACCGCCGGGTGTTGGAGCAGGCGCAGAACCAGCACAACCCCCTGCTCGAACGGGTGAAGTTCCTCGCCATCTTCAGCTCGAACCTCGACGAGTTCTTCGAGATCCGCGTGGCCGGGCTCATCCAGCAGGTCGACAGCGGCCTGAACGAGCCGAGCTTCGACGGCCTCGGGCCGCGTGAGCAATTGCGCCGCATCCATTCGGTGGTCGCCTCGCTGGTCGAGGACCAGCACCGCTGCTGGGAGGAACAACTCGTGCCGGCGCTCGCCGCGCAGGACATCCATTTCAAGACCGCCGACCAGCTCAGCCAATCCGAGCTCAACTGGGCCCGGACCTACTTCCGCGAGCAGGTCTATCCGGTGCTGACGCCGCTGGCCGTCGACCCGGCCCATCCCTTTCCCCAGCTCGGCAACAAGACCCTCAACGTCATCGTGTCCCTCAACCTGCCGGAGACGCCTGACGTCGAGGGCCTGATGGCCATCCTGCCCGTCCCGCGCATCCTGCCGCGCCTGGTCAACGTCGAGCCGTCGCGGCACGGGCCGCAGGTTTACCTGTTTCTCAGCGAGATCATCAAGCTGTGCGCCGCCGAGCTGTTTCCGGGCTACCGCCTCGAGGGCGCGCACGCGTTCCGCGTCACCCGCAACAGCGACCTGTACATCGACGAGGAGGAGGCCGAGAACCTGCTCAAGAAGATCGAGGAGGAGCTGCGCAACCTGCGCCGCGGTGCCGCCGTGCGCCTCGAGATCGAGGAAGGCGTGAGCGACGCCAGCTTCACCTCGCTCTGCGACCACCTCGGGCTTTCGCACGAGTATGCCTTCCGCCTGCACGGGCCGATCAACCTGATGCGGCTGATGAGCCTGTACGACCTCATCGACCGGCCGGAGTTGAAATACCCCGTGTTTATCCCGGCGCATCCCGCCGCCCTGCAGCCGCCCGAGCGCATCTTTCCCGTCATCGCCGAGCAGGACGTCCTCCTGCACCACCCCTACGATTCCTTCACCCCGGTGATCGACTTCGTGGAGCAGGCGGCGCGCGATCCGCAGGTCTTCGCGCTCAAGCAGACGCTCTACCGCACCAGCGGCGACTCGCCCTTCGTGCGCGCCCTCATCGAGGCGTCGCGCAACGGCAAGCAGGTGACGGCGCTCGTGGAGCTGAAGGCCCGCTTCGACGAGGCCAACAACATCCAGTGGGCGCGCCAGCTCGAGGAGGCGGGCGTGCACGTCGTCTACGGCATGGTCGGGCTCAAGATCCACTGCAAATGCGGGCTGGTGGTGCGCCGCGAGGGTCAGCGCCTGCGGCATTACGTCCACCTCGGCACGGGCAACTACAACCCGCGCACGGCCCGCGCCTACACCGATTTCAGCTTCTTCACCGCGCGCGAGGCCATCACCCGTGAGGTCGCCTACCTGTTCAACGCGCTCACCGGCTTCGGCCGCTCGCCCGAGTTCACCCACCTGCTGGTCGCCCCCTTCAACCTGCATCCGCGCATCCAGGAGCTCATCGAGCGCGAGGCGGTCAACGCCCGCGCGGGCCGCCCCGCCCGCATCCTCGCCAAGATGAACAACCTGGTCGACCAGGCCACCATCGACCACCTCTACGCCGCCTCGCAGGCCGGCGTGCACATCGAACTGATCGTGCGCGGCACCTGCTGCCTGGTGCCCGGCGTCCGCAACCTCAGCGAAAACATCCGCGTGCGCAGCATCGTCGGGCGCCACCTCGAGCACGCCCGGGCGTACAATTTCGAAAACGACGGCGGCACGCCGGTCCTGCTCGCGGGCAGCGCCGACTGGATGCCGCGGAACTTCTTCCGCCGCGTCGAGGTGCTGTTCCCGGTGGAGGCGCCCGACCTCCGCCGGCGCATGCTCCAGGAAATGCTGCCGCGGGAGCTGCAGGACAACGAATTCGCCCGCGAGCTGCGCCCGAACGGCGCCTACCTGCCGGTGCCCCACCTCAACGGCCAACCCGCATTTTCCGTCCAGGACTACTTCATGGCCGCGGTGCAGCGGACTCATTCCGGAGACGACTGACGCCGGCGGACCGTGTCACAAATCCCGCAGTCATATTGGGTTTTGACGCGGACCCCCGGTTTTGCTTATTGCTTCTCGCGCTTTTCTACCCCCGCGTTTCCGTAGGCGCGGCCGGGGCCGGCCTCCATGACTCGCGAGACCCTGAGAATACTCCAGATCGACAGCGACGCCGAATGCCACGCGCGCATCCGGAGGCTGCTGAGCGAGGCCGGCGAAGTGACGTACCACTTGGAGTGGGCCCGGACCGCGGAGGAAGGCTGGCGCCTGTTTAACGAACGTCGGCACGACGTCTGCCTGATCGGCTGCAAACTCGAGGGCGCGGAAGGCCTCGACCTGATCCGCCGGGCCTCCACCCAGGGACAGTCGCGGCCTCCCATGATCCTGGTCACCGAGGCGGCCCGCCGGCCCGCGAACGCCGAGGCCCTCGCCGCCGGCGCCTCCGATTGCCTCGAGCGGGGCGGCCTGAACGGGGCGACGCTCGACCGCGCCATCCGCCACGCGATCGAACGCCGGCGCCTGCTGGAACAACTCAAGGACCGCGAGGCCCGGCTCAACCTGGTGCTGAACACCGCCAACCTCGGCGTCTGGGAATTGGATCCCGCCAGCGGCCAGCTCTATATCGCCCCCGAACTGAAGCGCATGCTCGGCTACGCGCAGGACGAGCCGGCCTTCGCCGGCCCGGAGGCCTGGCGGGCGGCGGTGCATCCCGATGACCGCTCCCTCGTCGCCCAGGCCGAAAAACAGCTCGAGGACGGCACCATGCCGGTCGCCCGGTTGCTCTACCGGTTGTGCGACAAGGGCGGCGCCTACCACTGGATCCAGGGTCGGACGATCCTGATGCGGAACGACGCCGGCCACCCCGCCCGCCTGATCGGCACCGTGCTCGACGTCACCGAGCGCATCGTGACCGAGCAGCAGTTGCGGGAGCAGGCGGCCGTGCTCGACCAGGCCAACGACATCATCCTCGTCAGCGACCTCGACCACCGGTACCTGTACTGCAGCCGGAGCACCGCCCAGGCGCTCGGGCTCACGATCGAGGAGATCAAGGGCCACACCGTCGCCGAGGTCATGGGCGAGGTGCCGCCGCAGTATTTCGAGGCCTTTCGCGAGGTGTTGCGGAAGGGCGACTGGCGCGGCGAGCTCACCTACAAACGGCGCGACGGCCGCCCGTTGACCGTGGAGGCGCACTGGTCGCTGCTGCGCGACGACGCCGGCAAGCCGAAGGCCCTGCTGACGATCAACGCCGACATCACCGACAAGAAGCGCCTCGAGGTCCAGTACCTGCGGGCGCAGCGGATGGAAAGCATCGGCATGCTGGCCGGCGGCATCGCCCACGACCTCAACAACGTCCTGGCGCCGATCGTCATGGGCATCCAGCTCCTCCGCCTGCGGCATCCCGATGCCGACAGCGAGAAGCTGCTCCGCACCATCGAAGCCAGCGCACAACGCGGCGCCGACCTCGTCCGGCAGGTGCTCACCTTTGCCCGCGGCATCGAGGGCCAGCACCTGCTGGTGCATCCGAAGGCGCTGGTGCGCGACGTGGAGAAGCTCGTCCTGGAGACGTTCGACAAGTCGATCGAGGTCGCCAGCCGCATCGAGCCCGAGCTCTGGCCGGTGCCCGGCGATCCCACCCAGCTCCGGCAGATGCTGATGAACCTGTGCGTCAACGCGCGGGATGCCATGCCGCACGGCGGCCGGCTCACCCTGACGGCCGCCAACGTGCGCGTGGACGAGCAGTACGCCGCGATGAGCCCCGAACTGCGGGCCGGCCTCTTCGTCGTGTTCGAGGTGCAGGACACCGGCGCGGGCATCCCGCCCGAGATCCAGCCGCACATCTTCGAGCCCTTCTTCACCACCAAGGCTCCGGGCAAGGGCACCGGCCTCGGGCTGTCGACCGTGCTCACGATCGTCAAGAACCACGACGGCGCGATCACCTTCACCTCCGATGCCAGCCAGGGCACGAGTTTCTAGATCTTCCTGCCGGCGTCGACGGAGACGGCCATTGCCCGGGGCACGGCGACGGTGACGCCGCCGCCGCGCGGTAATGGCGAGACCATCCTCTTGGTCGACGACGAGGCGTCGATCCTCAGCATCAGCCGGCACGCGCTGGAGGCGTTCGGCTACCAGGTGCTGACGGCGACCAACGGGGCGGAGGCGCTGGCGCTGTTTGCGCAGAAAAAGCGGGAGATCGCGGCGGTGCTGACCGACATGGCGATGCCGGTGCTCGACGGCGCGGCGCAGATCTACGCCTTGCGGCGGATCGAGCCCAACGTGCGGATCATCGCGGCCAGCGGCCTGAAGGCGCGCGTCCAGTCGATGGAGCCGTTCGGGCTCGGCGCCTCGCACTTCCTGGCCAAACCCTTCACGGCGGAGACCATGCTGCAGTCGGTGCACGAGGCGATCACCGCGGGCCCGCCCCCCGCCCCGCCCCCGCCGGCGCCAAAGCCGCCGGGGGCCTGAACCGGAAGCACGCTCTCGGGTGTAGGGCTGCCGCTTGCGGGCCGGGCCGAAGCCCGCGCGAAGGCCGGTCGGCAGGCCGATTTCAGAGGCCAGAATACCGCGCCCAGCCCCCACCCCCCCCCCCCCCCCCCCCCCCCCCCCCCCCCCCCCCCCCCCCCCCCCCCCCCCCCCCCCCCCCCCCCCCCCCCCCCCCCCCCCCCCCCCC
>JBJKRD010000297.1:0-19277 GCA_046704925.1 Opitutaceae bacterium
GCAATGGCCGCGGGCGACGATTGACCGTCAGCGCTCAGGGCCTGGTTCGGACGCGCGGCGCCGGGTGGTTGACCTTCGATCGGCGCCGCCGCCGCGTCGGCCGCGGCCCGGCACAGCGCTTCCACGGTGGCCGCGGTCACCGGATAATGCCGGGCCCGGTGCTGGAAAGTGGTGTCGACGCGGGCATCGACGCCGACGACGTAGGCCCCGTCCCGCCACGGCGTCCGCGCGAGCAGGAGCCGGGGCCGCGCGCTCTCCTGCGCCTCGGCCAGCTGCAGCAGCGTGGCGCCGGAGGTGACGTCCCGCAGCGTCCGCCGGGCGCGGCGGGAGAGCTTCCCCAGCTGGGCGATTTCCGATTTCGGATCTTGGATGCCGGACGCGGGCAAAGCCGGGGACTTGGCTCCGGCTTTTCCGGCATCCGGCTTCGCCGACCCGCAATCGTCCAGGCCGCAGGCGGCGCCGAACACGTCCGCGGGCTGCAACGTGGCCGACGCGAGAATGGCGGCGCCGAAGCTGCGCAGGGTGGGGCCGATCAGGGCGGAGGCGTCCAGACAGGTGAAGTGCAGTTCGCCGGCGCGCGGACACCAGAGCAGGGAGGGAAACGAGGGCGGCCGTTCGCCCGCGGCGGCCCCGGCTCCGGGCAGATCGCCGAAGTTCCCGGCCAGCCAGTCGCGCAGCGCGGGGGTTTGCCAGAGTTGCGCCGAGGCCCAGGGACCCAGCGCGGCGTAATCGAGCGGCGTGGTGGCCGTCAACGCGGCGAGGCGATCGACCGCGTCGCGGATCTCATCCTCGACGGCCGGGTCCAGGCTCTCCGCGTGCTCAAGGCCGGCGAGCAGACGGGTCCAGTGCTCCCAGGCCAGCACGAGCGCGGCGGGCGGACGCAGCCGGTGGAGTTCGAGCAACACCTGTTCCGCGTCGGCTGCCCGCATCTCGTGCGACCAGGCATCGGCGACGCGGGAGGGCAGATTGTGCGCCTCGTCAATGATGAGCAGGGTCTCCGCCGGGTCGAAGCCGGGACGATCGTAGAACACGCCGCGGCTGTCGGGCGCGAAGACGTAGTTGTAGTCGCCGATCCAGACGTCGTTGAACGTCAGGGCCGCGCGGGTGATCTCATAGGGGCAGACCCGGGCGTCGCGTCCGGCCGAGCGGAGCGCTTCGAGATCATGCGGTTGGCGGTCGTCGAGGTAAAAGCGGGCCAGGCCGCTGTGGGCCCACCGGTCCTCGAGCTCGTGCAGGAACGGGCAGGCATCGCGCACGCAGTGAAAGACCGTGTTCACGCAGTGCTCGGACTTGGGCCGCACCTGCCAGGCCGTCACCGCGGTGGCGGCCGCTCCGGGGTTTTCCGTTTCGGGTTTTGGGCTCCGAATATCCGGGTCCGGGCTGGGCCCGGGAGCGGTCATGGCCGCCAGGGTACGCGTCACCTGGAGCTGGCCGGTCGACTTGCCGGTGAGATAGAGCAGGCGGGAGAACCGCCCCTCCCGCAGGCGGCCGAGGGCGAATTCCAGCAGCACGCCGGTTTTGCCGTAACCCGTGGGGGCCTCGAAGAGGATCGGGGATATGGGATTGCGGATTGTGGAAACCGGATAGCGGATCGGCGAATCGCCGCGCCGAGAGCTTTCCGGTATCCGGTATCCGCAATCCGAAATGGCCGAGCGGAGCTCGGCCTGGATCGTCTCCTGACCGGGGCGGAGCACGGCAAACGCGGGGCGGAAGTGCAGATCGCGCAGCCGCTCACGGGCCCGCAGGCGCAGATTCAGAAACTCGACCAGCCGTTCGACCTGGATGTGAAAGCCCCCCTCGTCGTCCGCGGACAGGGCAATGGCCTGGGTCAGGCCCGTGCCCACTTCCACGAAGACCAGCTCGGCCCGCAGGGGGCGGCCGGTCGACAGACGAAGGTCGAGCGTCGCGGGCGCGGATGCCGGATCCCCGCCGTCGGCGTCCGGACGCCCGACGTGCGCGGGAGCCGTGCGCAGCAACGCCAGGTAGGTGAGGATCTGGATGAAATAATCCGGATGGTCGGCGCGCAGCGCCGCTTCCGGGGCGGGGAGGGGCCCGGCAACGGTCTTGATTTCCCGCACGATCACGGCCTCTCCCGTGGTGACGAGCTGGTCGATCCGGCCGGTGAAGGTGAGCGTCCAGCCTTGGTGGCGGCACGGCAACGTCAGCGGCACTTCAAACGCCGCTGCGGGGATGCGCCCGTCCCGGACCTCCTGTTCGACGCGGGCCCGCAGGCGCGCGTGCCACTGCTGTCCGAGCTGGGCCCGCCACACGCCCGCCGGCCCGCCGGCGCCGGCATCGCGGGGACCGAGGGTGAAATCGGAGAATTCGCCCACGCTGAGCTCGCAGGTGCGATCGTCGAGAGAGAAGCGCATGGAGAGGCGAGGGAAGGGTGAAAGTGAAGGTGAAAGTGCGCGCGACCGGGGCCGGCTTCAATTCACACGCCCATTTTCCCCCTGACTCTCACTTCCACTTTCAACCTCACCGGCGGATCACTCCAGCAGGATTTCCGTGTGCTCGCGGAGATAGGTTTCGAGGAGGGAGGTCAGGCGGGCCACCGTCGGCAGGCCGGCGGTCTGGGCGGCAAGGGGCTGGTTCAGGAGCTCCGCCGCGACCGGACGGTCCCGGGCGGGCAGCCCGTGCCACCATTCCTGTTTGACGGGATAGCCCTCGTCGCGGGCAAAACAATAAAGCGCCTTCAAATATGCGATGTCGGGCCGCGCGGTGGTGGCGAACGCACGCAGAGTCTGGCGCAGCAGATCGCAAACCCCCGCCCGGCCTTCCTCGGCGACCGGATTGCGGGCGAGGAGCGCGGTGAAAACGGAGGCGAGACGCAGGGCTTCGTAGTTGCGCGCGATGGTCTCGGGGCGGGCCAGGACCCGCGCCTCGCGGATGAACCAGGTGCGTCCCTGGTTCGAGCTTTCCAGGAACAGCCCGGCTTCGTCGAACAGGTCGAGCGCCGCGACGGGAGAAGCCGTCCGGGTGGTGAGGCGCCGCAGGCAGACGAGCAGGCCGTGTTCGGCCGACAGGACAGTGAACGTCTGGAAACGCTCGGCGGGGGGCCGTTTCAGCAACACGAATCCCTCGGTGTGGAGCTGCAGGCCGGGCATGGAACGCGTCCGGACGACCTGCGACTACCGGGTGTCGGCGCGCCGCGCAGGGGTGGCGGGCGCGGCGGGCGCCGGTCCCGGCCACGGCGGCACCACCGCGCCACCCGAGATGATCAGTTTCATGCCCTCGCCGACGGACATGTCCATCTCGATGATTTCGCTGCGCGGGAGCATCAGCAGGAAGCCGCTGGTCGGGTTGGGCGTGGTGGGAACGAAAACCGTCCACAACTCCACGGCGGTCCGGGCCTGGGGTTCGCCCTGGGCCCGGTTGGTGAGGAAGCCGACGGCATAGACGCCGGGGCGGGGAAACTGAATGAGCACGACCTTGGAGAACAGATTGCGATTCTGGGTGGAAAACGTGTCGACGATCTGTTTCACCGTGTTGTAGACGGTGCCCACGCCGGGGATCGTCTGGATGAAGCGTTCGGCCAGCCCCCCGAAAAACTGGCCGAGGAAATAGCGGGAGAGGAACCCGAGCCCGGTGATCATCGCGAGCGCGATGATCGTGGCGAGGATGTTCCACACGACGCCCAGCCACGCATGGTCGAGCAGCGTCTCGGGCACGAAGAAAAAGAAATAACGGCGGAAGCCGCCGCCGACCCCTTCGACCAACAGGCTGAACACATACCAGGTGATCGCCAGCGGGGCGAGCAGGAGCAGCCCGGAGATGAAGGCATTGCGGAGGGCGTGGAGCGGCCGTCTCATGGCGAAAACGACAGGCCACAATGCCCCGCCGCCGGCCAAAGGCACGTCAATTCCCGCCCGCAGCCGCGGCGCCGGGGCGCGGCCCGAACCCGGAGCAGGCGCTGCCGGCGGAGATTGCGCCCGCCGCGCGTTCGGGCAGCATCGGGCCGTGGCCGAACGCGTTCTGCACGTACTCACGGGGCCCACGGCGGTCGGCAAGACCGAGTGGGCGCTGCGCTGGGCGGAAAGCCGCGGAGCGGAGATCGTGTCGGCCGATCCCCTGCTCTGCTACCGCGGCATGGACATCGGCACCGCGAAGCCGACGCCCGCGGAACGGGCGCGCGTCCCGCATCACCTGATCGACGTCCTCGACGTGACGGAGGTCGGCGACGTCGCCCGCTATGGCGCGGCGGCCCGGGCGGCCTGCGCGGCCATCCACGACCGGGGCCGGCCCGTGCTGGTGGTGGGCGGCAGCGGGTTCTATCTCAGGACCTTCTTCGCGCCGGTGGCCGACACGGTGGATGTGCCGCCGGCGCTCCGGGCGGAGCTGGCGGCGCGGCTGGAGCGGGAGGGACTGCCGGCGCTGGTGGCGGAGCTGCGGCGATTGAATCCGCAGGGTCTCGGAGCGCTCGACCTCCACAACCCGCGGCGGGTGGTGCGGGCGCTGGAGCGGTGCCGCGCCGCCGGCCGCACCCTGGCGGACCTGGCGGCGGAATTTGCGCGCCAGCCCGCGCCTTTTGCCGGGTGGGAGGTGCGCCTGGCGCGGCTGGAGCGGGCGCCGGACGAGCTCGCGGCGCGCATCGAAGCGCGGGTCCGGGCGATGATCGCCGCCGGCCTGCGGGCTGAGACCGAGCGGCTGCTGGCCGCCGGCCTGCGCCGGAACCCGAGCGCGGCCCGGGCGATCGGCTATCGCGAGACGATCGCGGTGCTCGAGGGGCGCCTGGAGGAGGCGGAGTGGGCGGCGGCCATCGTCCAAAACACCCGGGCGCTGGTGCGGAAACAGCGGACCTGGTTCCGCACCCAACTGCCGCCGCACCCCGTGCGGGCGGCCGACCGCCTCACGCCGGCGGAGCTGTTTCCGCCGGCCGGCGCGCCAACCGGACAAAGATGATCACGTGGGTGGCGAGCAGCAGCGGCGCGACAAACGTGGGCAGGAGGCTGAGCGGCAGGCGTTGCAGGGCCGTGAGCTGCCACGGATGCACCAGCGCGATCCGGAGGGCGACGCCCAGGAAAAGCAGGAGGTCGACGAAACCGATGGTGTTCCAGACGACGACGACATGGCGCCGGAGCTCCGCCGCCATGGGCAGCAGCATCGCGCCCGCGGCCAGCAGCGCCGTGACGATGTCGCCCCAGCCGGCCGGAATCGCCAGCAGGTACGGCAGGGCGCCGCGTTCGTGGAGCGCGAGCAGGACGACCCCGTAGAACCGGACGAGGTGCAGCAGCACGAGCGGGCGGAGGTCGAGCCGGCCGACGGCGGCCCGGAGCGGTCCGAACCCGAAGGCGACGGCGAGCAGCAGCGCGGCGGCGAGCAGCGCCACGATCGGGGTCAGCCACGCGGGCCGCCAGGCGAGCCATTCGCGCTGGCCGGCGACGAGCGCGGTCAGGAACCAGGCCCAGAGGAGCAGACGCAGGAAGAGACGCACGGAAAATTGAAGCCGGGAAGGGATCCCGCCCGCCGGTGGGCCCGATTCCGCGGGGATGGACCAGAATGATCGGGGGCGGGGTTACTCCGGCAGCGCGATGTGATAGCGATCCAGCGCGCTCCCGTCGATCCGGCGCAGGGTGGAAATCGAATTCTGCAACGTGACGCGCGCCTGCAGTTCCGCCACCTGGGAGTTCTCGAGGTCCGCCTGGGTCTGCAGGACGTCGCGGCTGGTGGCGAGACCCGCGTCAAACCGGGCGCGCTCCAGATCGTACTGGCGCGAACTCAACTGGGCCCCGAGGGCGGCGATCTTCACGTTTTCGCTGTTGGTTTCCACGGCGCGCACCGCGGAGCGAACCTGCACGAGGATGCTTTGTTCCATCTGCCGGAGGCTGGCCTGCTCCTGGTCGAGGGCCGACACCGCCTGATGATAGCGGGCGGTGTCGCCGCGGAACTTCCACGGGAAGCTGAGGGACAGGTTGAGCTGCCAGTTGTAACTGTTGCCGGTCGGAATGTCCTGGTAGACATTGCCGGCGCTGCTGTCCACGCCGCTGTAACCGATCGCGCCGCCGACCGAGAGGTCGGGGCGTTTCTGGTTCCGGGCCACCCGCACGTCGATCTGCGCCTGCTGGATCGCGGCCTTGGCGGCGAGGTAGTCCGGCTGGTGGGACAGGGCCCGTTCGTAGACCGAGCTGATGACGGGCACGGGACCGGCATACTCCTCAAAACCGGCGGTGGCGACCGGCTCGTTGAAGGCAAACTGGCCGATGAGCGCGAGCAGGTTGTCCCTGTTGTCCTTGAGGGTCTGCTGCGCCTGGAGGACGCTGCGGCGGGCGTTGGCCACGCCGACCTCGGCCTGCAGCACGTCGATGTCGGTGGCGGTCCCGACCCGTTTCTTTTCCTGCGCCTCATCGAGGAGGTTCTGGGCCAGGTTGAGCGAGAACTCGTACACCGCGAGCTGTTCGCGGGCATAGACGAGACTGTAGTAGGCGTTTTCGGTGTTCTGGACGACGTTCAGCACCTGCGCCGCGAAATTCAGGTTGGCCACGGAGACGCCGATCTTGCCGCGCTCAATGGCCGCGCGGGTGATGGCGGAGCCGGCGCCTTTGAAGAGGGGCTGCGAGACGGCGAGCGTGAAATTGCCGCTGTACGCCGGATTGAGCAGGTTGTAGCTGGAGTTGCTCGAGCTGCGGTTGAGCAGCGTGCTCAGGGTCACCGTGGCCCCCGTGGAAACCAGTTCGCTGACGCCGAGCCGGGTGTTGGTGGTGTCGGAAATGGGTGCGGCGGCGCCGTTGAGCGCGGTGTTGGTGCTCGACGACTGGCTGAACGAGCGGGTGGCGGTGAGCGCGATGGTGGGGTCGAACGGCGCCTTGGCAAACTCGAGCGCGTCGCGGGCGTTGGCCACCGAGTAACGCTGGATGTGGACGGTGAAGTTTTGCTCCAGCGCACGGCGGACGCAGTCCGCCACGGACAGTTTCACCGGCGCGGTGCCGGCCGCCGCCGGCGATTCCGCGGCGGACGCGGCGGCCGGAGGGGCGACGGGGGCGGCCGGGGGGCCGTCCTCGGCGGACAGCGGCGCGGCGAGGCCAGCGGACAGGGCGGCAACCAAGAGAACGAGCGGCAGGCGGTTGGGCATGGGAATGGGTCGAGTTAGGGCGGAGCTGGAAATGGCAGGACGGTCACGGCGGGTGCGCCCGGCGGAGGGAGCGGGGCGGGAAGCCCCTGGCAACCCGCAGACGGGAGGGACCGCAGCCGCCTCCCGGAGCCGGGCACGGCCGGGTTTGAGACGCGCCCCCGCCCGGCGAGGTTTCGCGCAATCCGCGCCCAACCGGGTCGCCGCCGACCGGGGTCCGGGAGGGAGTGAATGCGCGCAACGCCATGATGCTCTTCAGTCTGCCGGATCCGCCGCCCGGCGGGGACAGGATTTGGATCGGCGGCAGCGGGAGATGACTAGTGGCGGGCGTCGCCGTCCGAAGTCTCCGGGGTCAGGGCTGGAGGGGACCGGTCTTCTTCAGTTCGCGGGTGACGAGGTCGCCGAGGTAGAGGTTCTGGTTGAAGCGGGCCGTCAATTGGGCGAGTTGCACCCGCATGGCGTCGAACGGCGCGGCGGTCGGGCTCAGGTCCGGCAGCTTGCGACTCTGGGCGTAGACAAAGTGACCGACATCCTGGACGATCATCATCGCCGACACCTGGCCCGGCTGCAGCAACTCGAGGGAATTGAGCACGGCGGGACTGATATCGGCGGGCGGCTGGCGCCGGGTGAAGGCGGGGTAGTCCTTGACGGCGAGCTTGGGCTGATCCGCATTGGTCACCGTCGCGGCGGCCTGGGCAAAGGTGCTCCCCGACTTGAGCTTGGCCTCAAGCTCGCCGCGGACCTTTTGCCCCAGCGCCACGAACATCTTTCGCCGTTCATTTTCCTTGAAGTCCGCCACCACGCGATCACGGACCTGGGCGAGGGTCGGTTGGTACGAGGGCAGCGTCTCCCGCCAGAAGAGCACGAGGCTGCCCTGGGCGGCCGGCAGCGGATCGGACACCGGCTGGTCCGCGGTGAGCTTGACGGCCTCGTCGACGATCTGGGGCGTCCAGCCGAGGTCCTTGGGCTCGGAGGCGCGGTCAAACGGCGCGACGTGGTGCAGAGGCAGTTTCCGGCTGCTCAGATAGGCGTCGAAATCCGACGTGCCCGGCTTCAGCTTCTGGTTGTACAGGGCAACGGTTAGGTCGGCAGCGGCCTCGGCCGCCTGGTGTTTGGCCCGCTCCAGTTTCAGCGCCTTCTCCACCTCCGACCGCACGAGGAGGAAGTCGGCATCGGCATTGCCGCCCTTCGCATTCACCTGCAACGAGTTCTTGTCCTTTTCCTCCGTCTTCGCCTTGGGCGCGGGGAAACGCTCCGGATCGGCATCGTAATAGGCCCGGACCTGGGCGTCGGTGACCTTGACCGAGGCGAGATAGTCGCTGGCGGGAAACTCCACGTAATCCACTCCCACCCGCGGCGGCACCACGTAGCGAAAGGCATTGTCGTCGAAATACCGTTTGAGCGCGTCTTCGGGCACGGGAATCTCCGGCTTGAAAGCGCTGTAATCCATCGTGGCGACGGCGATCGTCCAGGTGGAATCGGCCCGCACAAGCTGGTCCTTGACTTCGCCCGGCAGCACGTAGCCGGGGCCCGCCAGCAACGTGCGCAATCGTTCGATCCGGACGTCGTCGTTCAACACCCGGGCGATGTCGCCCTCGGAAATCCGCGGGTTCAGACGGAGGTTGTCGCGGAAGGCGGCGTAGCGGCTGGCGTCGAACTTGCCGTCCGGTCCGACAAACGCGGGCAACCCCTTGATGAAATCGGTGATCTCAGCATCCGTCGGCGGTGGGAGATGGAGCTGGTCGGCGAGGGCGAGGGCCGCGACGCGCTGCATTCCGTACTCCTGCAACTGGCTGCTGTCGAGTTGGGTGGAGCCGGTCTGGAGCTCGGCGCTCAGGCTGGCGTCGGTGAAGATCCGGTCGATCACCCCCTGCGAGTCGATGTCCTGGCCGAAGAATTCCCGCTTCAGAGTCTTGGTGCCCGCGCGCCCGATGCCGGGCGACGCGCCGATGACGAAGATGAAGGAGATGATCGTGACGGCCAGCAGGAGGCCGAACACGACGCGGAAGTGCTGCTGAAAGTTCCGTTGAATCCAGGAAATCATGAGCGAAAGATGGCGAGCTAAGGCGCCGCCCGGAGGAGTGTCAACCGCGGTATCGGCGCCGAGCCCGCCGGGGGCACGGCCGCGTCCGGCGAAGGGTCAGGGCCCCGGCCGGGAGGCGAGGAATCGGCCCACCGCCTGCAACTGCCGGTAATAGGCGTGCTCGAGCTTGTGGTAGGAATAGGTGGCAGCCGCGAAAGCGAGGAGGCCGAGGCCCGCCACCGCCGCGTATTGTCCGGGGGACCAGGCGCCGTGACGCAGCGCAAGGCCGAGGCCGGTGAGGAGGATCAACGGCAGGTTGCACATGGCGGCCCGCGCGATGCGCATCCGGCTGCGGATGTATTCCATGTAGCCCTGCAGCGCGGTTTCGATGCCGAAGAGCCGCATGCGCACGGCGGTCAGTTCGTCCTCATCCGGAAAATAGCGCGAACGGATCCGCCGGTTGGTGGGCGTGGTGAGGAAGTCCCACAGGCGGTCGAAGGTGACGCCGACGGTGTAGGCGACGGCGATGCCGATCACCGCCGCCAGCTCGGGATAATCCTTCACGGTGCTGGTAAAGGTGTGATGCCCGAACGCGATGAGCGTGCCGAAGAGGAGCCACAGGCAGGTGAGGATGCCGGAGATGAGGATTTCAACGATGAGCGTGGTCGTGGTCATGGTGGAGCGGGGGCGGGCGGAGGCGGTGCGGTGTGATGCCGGCAGCAGGGTCCGCGGGGCCAGGGCCGGCCGGGGCCGCGTCGGCGCGGCGAGCTCAGCCGGGAGCGGGCGCGGCCGGAAATTCGTCAAGCAGCGAGTCGAGGCTTTGCTGGCCGAGGTCCTCCCGCAGGTACCGGCCGAAGCGGTCGCGATAGAATTGGAGAACGGGGTCGACCGCCTCGAACATTTCCGGGGAAGTGTTCTCGCCGTAGGTGATGAAGATCTTCTTGAAATCGGCGAGCGTGATGCGGTTGAGCGGCCGGGCCGGCTGGTAGCGGTAGTCGAGGACCGCGCGGCTGTCGGCCGGCGGAATGGGGGCGATCAGCCCGAGGTCGTTCAGGCGGTTGAGGCACTGGTTGATCACCTGGGTCGGGGCCTTGATGAGCTGGCCGATCTGGGTGACGGAATAGGCCGGCCGGCATTCCTTGAAGCGGCGGCCGACGGCGAGGAGAATCAGCAACGACAGCGTCTCCCGGGTGTCCTCGCTCAAGTTCTGCCACGCCGCCTGGCTCGAGCGGAAGTTGGCGTTCTGGACCGCGTAGCTGATCTGGCCGCCGAGCAGGACGAAGAACCAGAAGATGTACAGGCCGAGCATCAGGATCGGCAGGATGCCGAGCGAGCCGTACAGGCTCTTCTGCAGCATCACCCGCTTGAAGTAGAGGAACGCGAGGTAATTGTTGAGAAAGAGCAGGGCGGTGACGATGACGGCGCCGACCAGGGCCGCGCGCCACCACACCCGGGTGTTGGGAATATACCGGTAGAAGATCATCAGCACGCCCATCAACAGCAGCACCGACAGCGCCGGCAGCATCCACTGCAGCAGCGACACCAGTTGCCGGCCCATCGGCAGCTTGGCGAAGAAGACGTTGATGAACGCCGCCGCGGACAGGGCGGTGAGCGAGGCGAAGAAGAGGATGGTCCCCAGGGTGATGATCGTCCAATAGAACGCGACCCGCAGCATCCAGGAGCGGCCGCGGCGCACCCCCCAGACGCCGTTGAACGCATTTTCCACCCAGGTGAAGAGCTGCAGGACGATCAGGATCAGGGTCAGCGCCCCCACGACGCCAGCCGTGCCGGACCGGCTGCCGGCCACGAAGCTGCTGATCAGCTGGCGGAGCGCCTGGTTGGCCGCCGGTGCGGGGGCGCCAGGCTCGGCCGCCGAGGCGGAGCCCGGGGCGGGCGGCTGGCCCCCCGACCGGTCGAGGTGCTCATACTGGGCGACCTGCGGGGCGATGAACTTGACGGCGCGGTTGAGGGCGTTGATCACCATGTCGGGATCGCGCTGGTGGAGCATGAAGCCCGCGACCAACATGCCGAGCGCGACCAGCGGGCCGAAGCCCAGCAGGGAGGCGTAGCTGAGCGCGGCCGCCCGGGTCGTGATGTGGTTTTCAAACAGCCCCGTGTAGGTGATGGAGATCACCCGCAACACGGCGTAGATCCGGCCGCGCAGGCCGCGCTCCTTGAGGGCGGCCGGGTGCCAGATATCGCGGCGGCAAACCTGGACCAGGCGGTGATGACGATCGGCGATCCAGGCCATGCGAAGGGGAGTGCGGAGACGGAGGGGCGACCACGCGGCCCGCCGCTCTTACATCAACCGGAAGTACGCGAACCCCCCCATGCCGACGAGTCCGAGCAACGCGGCGATCGTAATCGGCATGTAGCGCAGGAACACCGTGCAGAAGTACATCCCGACCGACCCGGCGATCACGGCCAGGGCCACCGTGGGACGGTCCTGCAGATAAAACAGCGCGCCGAGAAAGCCGATGCCGGCCACCGCGCGAAACCGGACGAACGGGTAGATCGCCACCATGCCCAGGCCCAGCAGCACGGCAATCACCAGGTCGAGAAAGCCCAGCAGGATCAGCGGGTTGGTGACGATGCCGGCGACGTCGACCTTCCCGACGATGACGTCGATCGAGGGCAGCAGCAGCGCGGTCGCGCTAAGGAGGAAGATCACGACCCCGCTGTACAGGCCGATGCGGGCGCTGACATTCTGCGCCACGATCACATTGCGCTTGTCCTTGGTGTCCTCGGTGCGGCCCTCGGCGGCGGCGAGCAGTTGTTCGACGGTGATGGGCTTGTGCTGCTCCTTGGCCACGTTCAGCGCGGCGATGTTCTCCTTCTGCTTCACGCCCAGCCGCTTCTTCTGCGGGAACACCGCGTTGCGCAGCTCCTCATTGGAGGCAATGGTCGCCCATTGCTCGGTGGCGGCCTCGTAATAGAGGGTTTCGGCGTCGATCTGCCCCGTCTCGCCGAGGGTGACCAGTTGTTCCACCGTGAACGGCCCGCGGGCTTCCGTGTCATTGATTCCCCGGACGTAGAATTCCTGAGTCACCATGGCCGGGGGAATTTGGGCTGGCGGGGGGGCGGTCGCAAGCGCGTTTTGTCAGCCCGGCGGCGGCGGGCGGCGCGCGGCCGGTTACATTTTTGTCAATGTGCGCAGACCGAGCAGATGCAGGCCGGTCTCCAGCCACAGGCGCGTCCGGTGGCACAGCAGGAGCCGGCGGGCCCGCACGGCGGCATCGTCCACCGCCACCTTGTCGGTGTTGTAGAAACGACTGAATTCACCGGCCAGCTCGTAGAGGTAGGTGCACAGAAAGTGCGGCCGCAGATTGCCGGTGGCGGCGGCCAGCGCGTCCGGCAGGCGGACCAGTTTGCGCGCCAGCGTCAGCTCGGCCGGGGTGGCGAAGGGGGTGGCGCCGGTCTCGACCGCGGGGTCGCCCGCCGGCAGGTCGAGCTTCCGAAAGATGCTGTGGATGCGCGCGACCGCATAGAGCAGGTAGGCGGCGGTGTTGCCGTCGAGCGAGATCATCCGGTCCCAGGAGAACACGTAGTCGCTGGAGCGGTTCTGGCTGAGGTCGGCATACTGGACCGAACCGATGCCGACCACCCGCGCGATCGCGCGACGCTCGTCCTCGGCGAGCGTCGGATTCTTGTCGGTGACCAGGCGGTAGGAGCGTTCGATCGCCTCGGCGAGCAGGTCGCTCAAACGGACGTTCTCGCCGCTGCGCGTTTTGAGCGGCCGGCCGTCCTCGCCGAGGACGGTGCCGAAATCGAGGTGCGCCAGCCGGGGCAGGGGGCGGCCGGTGGCGGCGAACCATTTGCGGGCGGTGAGAAAGAGCTGCTCGAAGTGATCGGCCTGCCGTTTGTCCACCACGTAAAGGATGCCGGTGGCACGCAGTTGCTCGGCGCGGTAGAGGATCGTCGCGAGATCGGTGGTGGCGTAGTTCGCCGCCCCGTCGGACTTGCGGATGATGAACGGCTGGGTCTTGAAACGGGGATGGTCGGGATGAAACACGGCCAGCGCCCCCTGGCTTTCCTCCGCCACGCCGGCCGCCGTGAGCTCGCGATAGACCGTCGCGAGTTTGTCGTTGTAGAAGCTCTCGCCCAGGGCGTGATCGAAGCGGATGCCGAGCTGGTCGTACATTTCCTGGAAGGCGGCGAGGCTGGCTGCGTTGATCTGCCGCCAGATCGCGAGGTTCTCCGCATCGCCGGCCTGCAGGCGCACGAGCTCCTGCCGGGCTTCCTCGAGCACGGCCGGGTCGGCCTCGGCGGCGGCGTTGCCCACCTTGTAGAGGCGTTCGAATTCCGCCAGGGGATCGCGGGCCAGGGCGGCCCGATCCAGTTGCGTCTTGCAGGCCCAGATCAGCTTGCCGAACTGGGTGCCCCAGTCGCCGAGGTGGTTGTCGCGGATCACCCGCGCGCCGCTGAACTCCAGCAAACGGCAGACCGCGTCGCCTATCACGGCCGACCGGAGAGGGCCCAGGTGCATCTGCTTGGCGCTGTTGGGCGACCTGTAATCTACCACGATGGTGTGGCCGCGCCCCGCGGGCGCGGCGCCGGCGGCGAGTCCCGGTTCGTCGCGGTGCCGCGCGAGCCAGCCAAACAACGTCTCGGGCTTGAGGCGGAAATTGATGAAACCCGGCCCGGCAATGGCCGTTTCAAAATCGGCCGCGCAATCGCCCAGACGCTGGACCAGGTCGGCGGCGAGCGCGCGCGGGTTCTGGCGCAACCGTTTCGCGTACGCCAGCACCCCGTTGGCCTGGAAGTCACCATGAATCGGGTCGGCGAGCCTGACGTCGGGATTGAAATCGACCGGATCCCAGTCGGCACGGCCCGCCGCCTCGGTCAGCAACTGGCCAAGCGTGGCGGCAAGATCGAAGCGAAGATCCATTTTGTCACTCAACGTGGCGGCTGAAATCGCCGCAAGCGTGTAATCGGACGGAGTTTGTCGTAAATTGGGGCGTCGGTGCGTAATGAAAGCACGTCTAATGCGTCATACAGAAGATGGGTAAAATAATCTCGACAAACAGGATAGATTGTTTTTTATCGTAAAATTTTCGCGCCAACGGCCACCAGACAGATCCATGACTACACATATGCGGAAACGCCCTCTGCCCCCCCGGAGATTCATCAAGCCATCATTCAGCTACTTGATCGAAAAGAAAAGGGACGGGGGCGAGTTCACCCAAGAAGAGATACGCTATATCATTGATTCCACGTTGGATGGGGAAATGCCCCAGCATCAGTTGGCCGCGCTGCTCATGGCGATCTTTTTCGCCAACATGTCAGCGCAGGAGACGGCGATCCTGACCGAGGAGATGATGTTGTCGGGCGAAGTGATCGACCTGTCCCACATTTCAAAGCCCAAGATCGACAAGTATTCCACCGGCGGGGTGGGTGACAAAACGTCTCTGGTGTTAGTGCCATTGGCGATGGCCAGCGGGGTGGTGGTTCCGATGATGTGCGGGGCCGACCAGGAGTACGTGATCGACACGCTGGACAAACTGGGAGCCGTGCCGGGTTTCAAAGGCCTCCAGACCATCGCCCATTTCACGGAACAGCTCGGGCATATCGGCGGCGCCATTGTCGCCCAAGTGCCGGATCTGGCCCCGGCGGACGCCAAGTTTTACGACCTGCGCAAGGACACCGGCACGATTCCGAGCCTGCCGTTGATCACGGGCAGCGTGCTGTCGCGCAAGCTCGCCGAGGGTTCGGAGGGTCTGGTGATCGATGTCAAATGGGGCAACGGTTCCTTCATCAAGGATCTGGAGCAGGCCAAACAACTGGCGCGCTCGATGACCCGGGTGGGGCGTTCGATGAAGCGGCGCTGCGTGGCGCTCGTGACCGACATGAACCAGCCGTTGGGCGACACGGTCGGCACGGGGCTGGAAATCCGCGAGGCGATCCAGTTGCTCAAGGGGCAGGGTCCGGACGACACCAAGGAGCTCGTGCTGAAGCTGGGCATGGAGATCGTGCGCCTCGCGGGGGTGGCGGGATCCACGCTGTCGGCCAAGCAGACGGTTCAGCGCCATCTCACCGACGGTTCGGCCCTCGAAAAGTTCAAGGCGCTGGTGAAGGCGCAGGGCGGAGACACGTCGTTCATCGATCATCCGGAAAAATTCCCGCAGGCACGGCACATCCGGAAACTGCCCGCCCCGAAACGCGGCTATGTACACACGATCAACGCGGCGATGATCGCGCGCGGCGTGCATCTGCTGGGCGCCGGGCGGGAGATTCCGCACGACCGGATCGATTACTCCGTCGGGGTTTCGGAGATCAAGAAGGTGGGCACCCAGGTGAAACAGGGCGAGCCGCTGATGATGATCCACTACAACGACGAGGCAAAACTCGAGCAGGCGCTCGAGTACTTCAAGAACGCCTACCGGCTCGCCCCCAAGCGGCCGACCCCGCCGCCGCTCATCGTCGAGCGCGTGGCGTGAACGGACGCCGCGCGAACCGCCGTGGCCGCCGTCGGGCCGACCGGAATCCGGTCGGCCTTTTTATTGCAGGCGGCGACCGAGACGACGATGACGCCGGCCAGGATGACCAGGGGAATGAACGTGAGCAGGAGTTTGGTTTCCACGCTCAGGTCGAGGAGCCCCCATAAGGGGGCGCCGGCGGGACCAGCCGGCCCGGGGAGCAGGGTGAACGTGCCGGACACGGTATGGAACGGGGTTAGAATGTTGACCATGGATGTTGGTTGGTTTCAGAGGGGAGTGTCGCCGCCGGGGCGTTTGGATGCAGAAAAGGCGCCGCGGATGTCGCGGGCGCGCTTTGGGGTGGCGGTCCGGGGAGGGGTCGTTACGGTCCGATTCATGCCGTCCGCCGCCGGAGAACTCAAGGAGTCACCGCCGCGCGATTCATGGCCCCGGCCGTGGGCGCAATTGAAGTTCGTGACCTTCCAGCCCCACATTTTCCCGCGCATGCTGGGTGCGGTTTCGAGCGATGCCCGTCCGGGCGATCTCGTGGCGGTGTACGATCGGAACGGGGCCCGCGTCGGCGCGGGACTGTATAATCCACGGGCCAAGATCCCGCTGCGGGTGGTGTGCCACGCCGCCGAACCGGTGGGCGAGGATTATTTCCCGGCGGCCTTGCGCCGTGCGGTCGAGTTGCGCCGCGGCACGTTCCGCCTTGACGACGAGGCGGACGTCTACCGGGTGGTAAACTCGGACGGCGACGGGCTGAGCGGGCTGACGGTCGACCGCTATGCGGACGTCCTGTTCTGCGAACTGGTGAGCCTGGGCGTGGCGCAGCGGCTGCCGGCCTGGCTGCCGGAACTGCACGCGCTCTGCGGCACCAAACAGGTCCACGTGCATGTGGACCATGACCTCGGCAGCCTGGAGGGCATTCGGCCGTCGCTGCTGAAAGACCTGACCGCCGGGGCGCCGCGCACGGTGAAGGTCGGCGAACACGGCGTGCGCTTCGAGGTGGATTTCACCACGGGTCACAAGACCGGGTTTTTCTGCGACCAGCGGGAGAATCGGCGGCGGCTGGCCGGCCTGGTGAAGGGAGCACACGTGCTCGACCTATGCTGCTACACCGGCGGCTTCTCGCTTGCGGCGGTCGTGCGGGGCGGCGCCGAAGACGTGACGGGCGTTGACTTGGACGAGGCCGCCGTCGCCCAGGCGCGGCGCAACCAGCATCTCAACCGCGTGCCGTCGGCCCGCGTGCATTGGGTGCATGCCGATGCCTTCGCCTATGCCCGGCAGATGCAGAAAAACGGCCGGCGGTGGGACGCGGTCGTGCTGGATCCGCCGAAGTTCGTGCTCACGCGCGAGCCGGCCGGCGCGGCGGAGGGCTTGCGCAAGTACGAAGACCTGAACCAACTGGCGATCTCGCTCGTGAAGAACGGCGGCCTGCTGGTGACCTGTTCGTGCTCCGGCCTGGTTTCGCTTGAGGCATTCGAGGAGCGGGTGATCAAGGCGGCCCACCGGCTCAATCGTCGGCTGCAGATATTCGACCGGACCGGCGCCGGTCCCGATCATCCAGTTCTCTCCAACTGTCTCGAGAGCCGGTATCTGAAGGTGCTCTGGGCGCGGGTGCTCTGAGCCCCCGCCTCGGCGGGCGGGAGGGAAACCGCGGTCAATTGCCTCCGGCGGCCGCCCGTTGGCGGGCGAGTTCGAGGTAGTGACGGGCATCCGCGTTTCCGGGGTCGAGCCGCAGCAGCTCCTCGTATTGGGCGATCGCCTCCGGCAGGCGACCGGCCTGGAACAAGGCGTTGGCGAGATAGAACCGGACACCGGCAAGGCCGGGTTGCAGGCGCAACGCGGCCTGGTAGCGGCCGATGGCTTCGGGCAGCCGGCCCAGGCGCAGCCAGGCGTTGCCGAGGTTAACCTCCGCCTCCACGTAGTCGGGCTTGAGCCGCAGTGCCGCCTCGAAATGCGTGATCGCCTCCCGCTGGCGTCCCTGCGAAGCGAGCAGGCTGCCGAGGTTGTTGTGGGCCGCCGCGAAATCCGGCCGGAGGCGCAGCGCCGCCTCGTAGTGGGCGATCGCCTCCGCCGGTTGGCCGGTCATCGCGAGCGCGTAGGCGAGATTGAAATGGGCGTCGGCGTCGTCGGGGCGGAGGCGCAGGGCGGCCTGGTATTCTGCGATTGCCGCCGGGACCCGGCCGGCGCGCGCGAGCGCGTTGGCCAGGTTGTAATGGCCGTCAGGGTAATCCGGTCGGAGCTTGAGTGCGGCCTCGTGCTGGGCGATCGCCTCCGGCACCCGCCCGGCCTGCAGCAGGGCATTGCCGAGATTGGTGTGCGTCACGGGGTTGTCCGGATCATAATGCAACGCCGATTGGTACTCGGCAATGGCCTCGGTGAGACGGCCGCCGTGGGCATAGGCGTCGCCGAGGTCGGAATACGCCGCCGCGTAGTCGGGCTGAAGACGCAACGCCTCCTGCTCCTGGGCGATGCCCTCCGCGAGGCGGCCGGTGCGGATCAGCACCCGCCCCAGGTTGGAGTGGGTGCCGGCGCTGCGCGGATCGATCCGCAGGGCGGCCTCAAAGTGGGCAATACCTGCCCGCGTTTTGCCCTGGTCGATCAGGATGGTGGCGAGGTTGTGCTGGGCCACCCAGGCATCGGGATTGTGCCGGAGCGTGTAGGTCCAGAGGGTCTCGCCGTTCCGAAAGACGCCGGCGTAACGGTGGCTCTGCAAAGCCAGCAACGCCACGAGGGCCGCCGCCAGGCCGTGAAGAGTCATGCGCCCGACCCGCCCGCACCGGGCGGTCGCCGCGCCGAGGCCGGCCACGCAGAGCCCGATCACGCCGATCAGGGGAACATAGACGAGGTGGTCGGCCACGCGGGAGATGTAGAGGTACGACATCTTGATGAACCCGAGCACCGGCACGAGGTTGAGCGCGAAGAAGCCCAATCCGAACATGACGTGTCGCCCCCAGGTGGACCGCCGCCACCACAGCCAGCCGCCCAGCGCCGCCAGGCCGAGCCAGGGGGAAAATTGCGCGATCGTCGGCGGATCGAGCGCCCAGCGGGGATAGATCGGCAGCAATCCGACCGGCAGCAGGCTCTTCCACAGGTAGAAAGCCAGCGCGAGGCCGGCGCCGGCCAGCCGCGGGAGCGGCCCGCCGAGCACGAGCTCACCGGTGGCGATGGCGCGGTGTTGCTGGAACCACACGGTCGTCAGGCCCAGCGCGAGGGCGATGCCGAAAAACGGGGCGCTTGCCCGCAGGTCCCGCCGGGCGATGCGCCCGCGCTTCCACCAGGCATGGAGCAGGATGACCGCGGGAAACATGACCACGGAGCTCTTGCCCAGCATGGCGACGGCGAAGCCGCCGAGGGCGAGCAGGTAGTCGCGGGTCCTCCGGTGCTCGTCGTAGTCGACGTAGGCGGCCATGGCCAGGAGCAGGGGCGGCAGGGAAATCATGTTCTTCTGCTCGGCAATCCATGCCACCGATTCGACCACCAGGGGATGGATCGCGAACAGGCAGCCGCCGAGCCACGCGTACCGCAGGCCGAGCTTCGACAGGAGACGCCAGAGGAGCAGGGCGCTGAGCAGGTGCAGCGCCAGGCTCACCAGGTGATAGCCGGTGGTGGAGTCGCGCCAGAGCCGCCATTCGACCCACTCCAGCGTCGTCTTCACGGGAAAATAATCGGGACTGGCGGGCCCGAACCAGATCTGCGCGAGGCCGCCGGATCCGCGCACATCGCGGTTCGCCAGGATTTCCGAATGATCATCCCAGATCCAGCC